>NZ_JBFOCK010000104.1:0-138214 GCF_040907765.1 Aeromonas sp. s9 | reverse complement strand
CGAGCGGATCCTGGCCGCCTCGGCCGAGTTCGGCATCGCCCACCAGCTCGGCATCCGTCACCCCGACAGCCAGATGCCGCCGCTCACCTTCCAGCACTTCCCGGCGCTCGACGACTACGCCGACCTGCTTCCTCTCGGCGCCTGACACGCACAAGGCCCTCTTCACGAGGGCCTTGTCACATCAGCTCAACAGCCTGCCGAGCGCATACCGTTCATGAAAGCCCTCAGGCCGCATCGCGCGGGGCCAGCACCCCCATGCCAGCCAGGTAGTCGAGGGCGCTTGGGGTGAAGCCGACCTCCGTGAGGTGCGCCGCCGTGAAAGGGGCTGCATGCAGAGGCAGGCCGCGGCTCACCCGTTCCATCCAGTCCGGATTGCCAAGGGCCGCCGTGCCCACCGCCACCAGATCGGCGCCGCCGGCCAGAGCCCGCTCCGCCGAATCTGCGTCGCTAATCTTGCCCGCCACCATGAGCGGCACCCGCCCGGCCAACCCGACCCTTACCGCCTCCAGCAGGGCGCCGCCGTCGGGATCCCCCGCCACCGCCTTGAAGCTGTCCCCCATGGAGAAGTGCAGGTAGTCGATCCCCTCGTTCGCCAGCAGGCGCGCCACCGCCAGTTGATGGGCCAGTTCGATGCCCTGGATATGGGCATAGCTCTCGGGGGAGAGACGCACCCCGACCAGGAAGCCCCGGGGTAGACGGGCGCGAATGCCGCGCACTATCTCCACCAGGATCCGCGCCCGGTTCGCGAGGCTGCCCCCCCCAGCGGTCGGTGCGCCGGTTGTGCAGGGGGTTGAGGAAGTTGCAGAGCAGGAAGTGGTGGGCTGCGTGCAGCTCGACCCCGTGCAGGCCGGCGCCATGGGCCCGCTCGGCAGCGCTCACAAAGGCGTCAATGAGCGTCAGAATCTCCTCCTCGCTCAGCCCCTTGACCCCGAGGGGGTAACGCCCGTCCGGCGCCAGCGCGCACGGGCCGACCGGCGCCCCGTCGTTCAGCTCGGGCAGAGCCCGCATCCCGCCGTGATGCAGTTGCACCACCGCCAGCGCCCCGGCCTGCCGCGCACTGTCGGCCAGGGCCGTGAAGGCCTGCTGCTGGGCGTCCGTCATCAGGGCAGGCTGCCCCGCCCAGCAGCGCCCGCCGGGCCGCACCTGGGTAGCGGCGGCGATGAGCAGGCCGAAGCCGCCACGGGCGCAGCGCGCCAGCCAGTCGAGCTCGGCCTGGCCGGGATCACCGCCTGCGCCGCTCATGTTGTGGGTCAAAGGGGCCAGCACGGCCCGGTTCTTGAGCCGCAATCCGGCTCGCTCGAAGTGGAAGCTGTCGCCCAATGTCTTGTTCATCGTCCTCTCCCGGGATCGCAATGGCATGGCGGCCACTATAAACCCGGGCCACCAGGATATAATCAGGCGCACAAGCAAGACATTCATTCCCAGCAAGACACAATAGGCCACCCTTCATGAGTCACCACAAGCTCGACACCCTCTACCTGATGCGCCTGCTGGTCGCCATCGTCCGCTGTGGATCCTTCGCCGCGGCGGCGGCCCAGCTCGGCATCACCCCGAGCAAGGCGTCAAAAGATCTGCGCCACCTGGAGCAGAGCCTCGGCAGCGTGCTCCTGAGTCGCACCACCCGCCGGGTGCAACTGACCGACGCAGGAGAGCTCGCCTACCGCCAGGCCGACCAGATGATCGCCCTGCACGAGCAGTTGCTGGACGGCCTGCAGCGCCGCCGCTCGGCACTGTGCGGGGAGCTGCGCATCACGGCGCCGGATCTCTGGGGAGAAGTGGTGCTGACTCCGGTGCTGCTGCGCTTTCGCGCCGACCACCCGGAGGTGCGGATCATCGCCGACTTCAGCAATACCCCGGCCGACCTGCTGCGCGACAACCTGCACGTGGCGTTTCGCAGCACCGAGCTCGGCACCCAGCCCTACCTGGCGCGCCCCATCGCGGTGGACGATCTGGTGCTCTGCGCCAGCGCCGACTACCTCGACCTCCACCCGCCCCTCAGCACACCGCAGGATCTGCACCAGCACAGCCTCATCACCCGCAGCCAGGAGTACGGCCGCCACGAGCGCTGGCCCCTGCTTGCCCAGGGGCGCGAGATCCCTCTCGAGGTAGCGGGCGAGCTGGCCTTCAGCAGCAAGAAGGCTGTCCACCAGGGGATGCGCCAGGGACTGGGGATAGCCCGCCTGCCGCGCTACCTGGTGGCGGCCGAGCTGGCCGAGGGGGTGGTGCGCGAAGTGCTGCCGGACTATCGCCCCAAGGGGGCCCATTTCTACGCCCTCTATACCCAGCGCCGGGCCGAGTCGGCCCTGGTCGGCCACTTCCTCGACTACGTCATCGAGGCGCTCACCCCTTCATGAGCAGATCACCAGGTGGTACTGCTTCTTGCCCCGGCGCAGCAGCAGATAGCGGCCGAACAGCCGATCGTCGGCGGTGAGCGGCTCATCCCGGCGGATCGCACCGTTGACGCTGACGGCTCCCGCCGCCAGCAGCTCGCGGGCGATCCGCTTCGAGTTGGCCAGGCCGCACTCCACCAGCAGGGTCACCAGATCCGTTTCCCCCTTGATGGGGCTGCTTGGCATGCCATCTTGCGCCAGCTGGGCCAGATCGCTCTCCCCAAGGCGCGCTACCTCGCCACTGAACAACGATTCGCTGATGCGCTGCGCCGCCGCCAGCGCCCCCTTGCCGTGTACCAGTTCGGTCAGCTCGTCCGCCAGCACCTGCTGGGCCAGCTTGCGCCCCTGCCGCTTCGCATCCTCCGCCTCCAGCGTCTCAATCTCGGCCAGCGGCATAAAGCTGTAGTAGCGCAGGAAGCGGTAGACATCCTCGTCCGCGGTGCCGAGCCAGAACTGGTAGAAGGCGTAAGGGGAGGTGAGCGCCGGGTCGAGCCAGATAGTGCCCCCCTCGGTCTTGCCGAACTTGGTGCCATCGGCCTTGGTGATGAGCGGCAGCGTCATGCCATAGACCTGGGCCTGATGGAGGCGGCGGGTGAGGTCCATGCCGCTGGTGATGTTGCCCCACTGGTCGTTGCCACCGATCTGCAGGGTGCAGCCGAGGCGCTGGTTGAGCACGGCAAAGTCCTGGGATTGCAGCAGGGCGTAGGAGAACTCGGTGAACGAGATCCCCTGATCCGGACGGGCCAGGCGCTGGCGCACCGATTCGCGGGCCAGCATGGCGTTGACCGAGAAGTGCTTGCCGATGTCCCGCAGAAAATCGAGGGCGGACATCTGCCCCATCCAGTCGGCATTGTTGACCAGCAGCGGCGCCGCCAGCCCGTCGCTCGCCGGCAACAGGGCGCTTATCTGGGCCGACAGGCTGGCGACCCAGCCTTGCACCGTTTCGGCGCTGTTGAGGGTGCGCTCGCTTGCCTTGAAGCTGGGATCGCCGATAAGGCCGGTGGCCCCGCCCACCAGGGCCACCGGGGTGTGGCCCGCCAGCTGGAAGCGGCGCAGCATCAAGAGTGGCACCAGGTGGCCGATGTGCAGGCTGCCAGCGGTAGGATCGAAGCCGCAATAGACGGTGCGCGGGGTGGCAAGATGGTCGGCCAGCGCCACCGGGTCGGAATTCTGGGCCACCAGGCCGCGCTGGGTCAGCTCATCGAGCAGGTGAGGATTTGTCATGGAGGGCTCCAACAGCAAGAGAAAGAGGGCCATCCTCTCCGTTTGCGGTGCTGGCAGATATGTCCCCCAGGGGACAGTTTTGCCACTCCCGTGCTAGCATCCTGCCATCGTGGGGAAACCATTCCCTGACCCGGAGCCCATCGCCATGCCCCCGTCTCCTGCCACGGATACCCTGAGCCTGACCGCCGCCGTCGATGCCCTGCACGGCAGCGGCTTCCCGGCAGCCCTGGTGCGCCTCATCCAGCAACAGGTGGCGTTCGACTGTGCCCTGCTGCTCGGGGTGGGGCTGCGCCCCGTCTACCTCTACGACAACCTGCATCATCAGCGGGCCCTGCTGTTCGATCGCTACCTCACCCGCCACTTCAGTCAGGATCCCTTCATGCAGGCGCTGGAGCAGGGGCTGGGTGCCGGGGTCTGGACCCTGGCGCAGGTGTCGCGGGGGCGGCTCGACCCCGAGTATCGCCACCACTTCTATCAGGCCACCGGCTGGCAGGAAGAGGTGGGGCTGATCCTGCCGGTGCGCGGCGGCCTCACCCTGATGCTGTTTCTGGGCCGCCTCGACAAGCGCAGCTCCCTCAGCCGTGACGAGCTGACTAGGCTGGAGGCACTGTTCCCGCTGGTCCACTCCCTGTGTCGCCAGCACTGGCGGGAAGAGACACCCCGCCTAGCCCGCAGCCCGGTCAGGTCAGATGGCACTGACCTCAAGGGAGCCGTGGAGCAGGCTATCGCCAGTGTGGGGGGAGATCAGCTAACCCGGCGGGAGCGCCAGGTGGCGGGTTTGCTGTTGCAGGGGCTGGATACCGAGGCCATTGCCGGTGCGCTCGGCATCGGCAGCGGCACGGTGAAGAATCACCGCAAGCATCTCTACGCCAAGTTGAACCTGCACTCCCGGGCCGAGCTGTTCAGCTTCTTCCTCAATCACCTCATCACGGCGCCAGCCGGCGCGCCCCCATAACGACACCACCCCGCCGGGGCGGGGTGGTTCAAACCATGGGCAACGCCGTCAGATGCGGCCCTGATAACGCAGCGGGAAGCGCCCCTGCCCATCGGGCTGGCCGAGGAAGGGGAGCCCCTGTTTCATCTGGTCCGGCAGCTCAGGACCCGGTTTCAGGGTGCCCTGGAACAGGTACTGGCGATTGGCCTGCAACTCCAGCTTGCCCAGCACCTGCACCGCCTCCGAGCCCTGCTTGATCTCGGCCACCAGCCGGGAGTCGAGACAGGTGAGCGTGATCTCGGGATCCCCCAGGGCCAACTTGCCCGCCGGGGTGTCCGCCTGTGCGTCATACCAGTGAAGATCCCCGTAAAGGTTGTCGCACCAGGGATTGCCCTGGGCAAACTGGTCGATCTTGAGCTGCAACTGGCCCGCCGCCGTCAGCGGGAAGGGGGGTCTCATCGGCACCCGCTCCAGCACCCAGGGGGCCGGCGCATTCAGGGTGATGTCGCGCCCGAAAGCGGCACCGTTCCAACCCAGGATCCCCTGCCCGTTGAGTCCGCTGCGCTCGCCAAAGCGCACCGACACCTCGGGCGCCAGCCGCAGCAGGGACCAGCCATCGAGATCCCAGCGCAACTGGGTGAGGGACTCGCTGGCATATTGCACCCGGGCGGCCTGACCGCTCCAGAGGGTGCCGCTCACCCCCTCCAGCCGCACCAGATTGGGGGGCAGCGGCAGATGGCGCACCACCAGGGATGCAGGCAACTGGGCCAGCAGGAAACCGAGATAGGCCAGCAGGAAGAGACTGGCGATCACTATTTTTCGCTTCATTGGGAACGACTCAACTGCAAACGTCTGACCTTGACCAGCCCGGGGGCCAGCCCCTCGCGGGCCAGCTCGATGATCTGCACCTGGACGCCGTATTGATCCGAGAGGGTCGCAAGCCAGATCAGCAGATCATCGAACGGCACTGTGTCTATCCATACCTGCAGCTCCTGACCCTGGGGCTGCAAGCGGGCAATCTTGATCTTCTGATTGAAGGCGGTGCGGTTCACCACGCCGTCCAGGGTACCGCCAGTATCGATCTGGCGCCCCTGTCCCCCCTGCATCGCCAGCACCTCCTGCCCTTTCTCCTTGAGCCAGGCCAGGGTCTGCTGCTGGTTCACCACCTGCCGCTCGCGCTCGGCAATGCGATTTGCCACCGGCTGCCAGATCGCCCAGTAGAAGAGCCCGATGAGCAGCACGCTGCCCCCCACCGCCACCAGCCGCTGCTCGCGGGCACTGATGCCGCGCCACCAGCTCTGCAGTTTGTCCATCATGACGACCTCCCCTTGAGCACCAGCGCCCCTTCGACCTTGCCTTCGGTGCTTCGCACCTCACCCTGCTGCACCTCGAAGCGCTTGCCCGCCAGCTCGCGGAAACGCTCGATCTCGGTGAAGCCGGGGGCCGTCACCTGCAACCTCAGCTCGCCCCGGGCTGCATCGAAGCGCAGCACCTCGGGCTTGAGGCCGGGCACCTCGGCAAACACCGGGGCCAGCTCGGTCAGGAGCAACAGGACGCCATCCTGCGGAGCCTGTCCCAACTGCTGGAGGTGCTGGGTCATCTGGCTGCGCACGTTGACGATGCGCGTCTCCCCCGGGAAGATCCGGGTGTAGACCTGCCGGATCTCCGCCTTGAGGGCCTTGTCCTGTTCCGCCAGCTGGTGCAGATGCACACCGCGCTGCACCAGGGCCACCAGCAACAATACGCCTGCCAGCACCGCCACCTTGCGCCACTGCAACCAGTAGCGGGCGTATTCGGTCTGGGGACGATAGGGCCCCTGCAGCAGGTTGGCCTGGCAGGTCAGCGCCCCTTTCGCCAGCAACAGCATGGGCAGTTCCGGGTCAGCCCCCTGCCAGTTGCCCGCCGCCATGGCGGGGATGGGAGTATGGCAGTGCAGGGTGACGGGTTCGGTCTGCGCTGCCAGCAGCATGGCCAGCAGGGATTCCTCCGCCACTATGCCCTGACGGGGGCCCTGGCGGACCAGCCACTCCTCCCCCAGCTGCAGGGCTGACCAGCCATCGGCGACGAGCGGCAGTGCCAGCACGTCGGGCAGCAGGTGCAGGGTCTTGAGCCCTGCCTGCTCCAGCCAGCCGAGCCAGGAGTGCATCTTCCCCTTGTCCACCGCCATCAGATCCACCTCGCGGCCCTGATGGCCGAGCACCACCAGGTGCAGATCGTCCACGTCTGAGGCGATCTGCTCCTCCAGCAGATAGGGCAGGGCCGCCGCACTCTGGCGGCTGTATTTGCCCGGCAGATTGACCCGCCGGAAGATAAGATCGCTGCCGGGCACCAGGGTCACCACGGGGCGACCACCGGCACGCTCCTGCAGCTCGCCGAGGGCGTGCGCCGAGGCCAGGATGCCGGAGGCGATGATCTCCTGCTCCTGCGCCGACCAGACCAGCCAGTGCACTGGCTGCTGCGCATTGGTCCCCAGACGGATGACCAGACTCTCGCTCACTAATGTCTCTCCTGCCATGCCCGCTCCTCCCTCAGGGGGCGGGCGCACAGCCATGGGTTGCAGTCCAATCGGGGGATGCGCAGGTCAGCTGAAACCGCCCCACGCCCCCTTGTTATTCGGCGCCGCCGCTCAGGCGACGCAGCATCACCAGCTTGTTGTCCTTGCCACGCTGGAAGACGGTCTCAAGCCTGGCGCGGGTCTCCCCCACCTCCGCCAGCAGGCGGGCCTCGAAGAAGCTGCTCTTGATGTCCAGGGCGCCATCCAGCCCGGTGATGGCACCCGGCTGAACCTGCAACTGCTCCGTCATCTCCCGCTTGTTCTTCCACCCCTTCTTGGGGCGGCTGGTCAGCACCCGCTTGGCATCGTCCAGCCCGATCTTCCCCTGGTAGAGCCCCACCAGCAGGGCCGCCTGCTCCGGCCGGATGGTGTTGATGTTCACCACCAGCTTGTCATTGGGCAGGGAGCACACATAGGGGGCCAACCGGGCGTACAGGCTGGCGCTCACCCCGCGCACCGCCCGCAATTCGTCGGTGCCCAGCATCCGCTGGTTAGCCACCAGGTAGGGGGGATTGAGTCCCTCGTAGTAGGCATCCTCGGCACCGTTGCTCGAGACCAGCTGGGTATCCTTGTCGGTCCAGTCGCGGATGGCGTCCGTCAGCTGCACCGCTTCGTAATCATCCACCTCGAGCTGGGCGAGCAGGGCCCGGAACACCTTGAACTGGTAAGGCTGGGCCTCGAGATCGTCGCCGTTCTCCCCCTCCTTGAGGGGCACGCTCAGGCTGTTGAGGTTGAAGCAGGATTGCAGATCCCGCACCCGGCCCGAGAGAGTGCCATCCTCCACCGGGAAGACCCCGTCCTCCCGCGCCCAGTTCTGTCCCAGACTCACCCGATCCGGGTCATCCTTGAAGTCCTGGTTCAGCACCTTGATCACCAGGGCCTCCGCCGACATGGCATACCACCAGGCCTGCTTGCCCAGGGTGAGGTTGGCGGTGCGACGCAGCTCCAGTTGCAGGCGGCCGCTCATGTTGCTGGCGACGATCACCATCACCGCGAGGATGAGCAACACCACCAGCAGGGCCATGCCCCGCTGTCTGCCGGGGGCCAAAGGAGGGCGGGAGCGCTTAATTGCCATTGTCCGCCCTCTGGCCACCAGCGCCGATCAGGAACTGGCGACGTCGAATAGTGCCGTCATCCTCCGTGACGGACAGGGGAAAACGACGATCAGTTACCATTCTCTGCCCTCTGACCACCGGCTCCGATCAGGAACTGGCGGCGGATGGTGCCGTAGTCTTCAAGCTCCAGCTCCACCGCCAGCCCATAGGGCAGCAGGTCGCGCTGGGTCCACTCCTCCTTCCACTGTCCCTTGTCGTAGAAATAGAGGCGCAGCGCCGTCACGCCGGTCAGCACGGGCTGAATGCGCGGCTCGGTGCCAATGGCCGGATCCGGATAGAGGTAGCTCAACCGCTCCAGGGTCTGCCCCTTGAGACGCCAACCCACCCGTTGCAGGCCGGAGCGCGGCAATATGCCGTCCGGATTGAGCCAGCCGCCGCGAATGAAGGCCATGCCCCAGTCGTCGCTCTGCTGGCCGAAGCGGGACGCCGCCAGCAGCACCTTGTTGTTCTCGCCGTCGATGCGACCGCTGCGCGGCACCATCTGGGTGACGTCCCGCTCCAGCAGGCTGAAGGCGAGCTGCAGTTCCGAGAGACGGGCCTCCTTGCGCTTGGCCACCTCGTCGCTGGTCAGCACCCCTTGCAGCACCTGATAGGCACCCAGGCTCAGGGTGGCGAAGATGGCAATGGCCACCAGCATCTCAAGCAGGGTAAAGCCGCGGTGGCACGATGGGCGGGGGTTGCTCTGGATCATCGGCTGACACCGGCTCCGGATCATGGACGCACGTTGATGAATGTTCATCGGCTGAGATAGGTCCGGATCATGGCCACCGGGCTCTCGGCCTTGGGCGCGGTGCGCACTTCCATGTCCAGCGCCCTGAAGTTGCTGTCCGCCGTGGCGACGCCGCGATAGCGCCAGTACCAGGTCTGCCCGGCCATCTCCTCGTCCCCTTCCACCCAGCTGTCTCCCGGCCACTTGCCTTCGAGCTTCTGCTGCACCAGCTGATTCTCCACCACCCAGGTCGCCAGGGTCTTCTGCTCCAGATAATTGAGACCGGCCAGGTGTTCGCTCGCGGTCTTCATCACCGCCAGCCCGGCGATGGCAAACACCGCCAGGGCCACCATGACCTCCAGCAGCGTCATGCCGCGCACCCGGGCGGGGCCGCCCGACAGAGCGGTGCGACGCGCTAGAACGCCCCCTGCGGGCCTGGCGCTCCTCACTCTTCTTCCTCTTCATCCTGCAACAGGGAGAGACGACCGAACTCGTCCCCCCTGACGGTGCGCAGGTAATGCAGATCCTCGTCCTGCTGGCTCAGGGTCAGCACGAAGGGAGAGAGCTCTCCCCCCGGAAAGACCAGGATCTGGGGTGTCCGCTCACGCTCGTCCCGACCCTGCTCCTGGCGTTCGTCCGACGCAGTGCGCCAGTTGAAACCTTCCAGCTCCACCGCCAGGGTCATCCCCTCCGGCAACGTCACCGGCCCCAGCAGCTTGTCACCGGTCAGGGCGCGCCACTTGCGATCCTTGGGATCCCGGGACATAAACTGCCAGCCGTTCTCCTCGACCCGCAGCCCCAGCAGCCTGCCATCCATGACCGAATACTCCTGGGCCTGCTGCAGGGTCGCCATGAAGCGGCGCGCCTGCTTGTCGAGCTCCCGATCCCCCCTGGCGCCCCCCATGCTGAGGGTGACGGCGGTCGCCACCAGTCCCATCAACATGGCGACCAGCAACACTTCCAGCAGGGTAAAACCGGCCTGGTGACGGGCCCAAGAGGCCACCTTCATTCAGGCAGCCCCGGGGTGGCGCAGTGAGCACGACGCGGCGGAATCACTTATTGGAAGTCCTTCAGGTTCCAGTTGCCGATGTCGTCATCGGTCCCGGCTTCGCCGTCCATCCCCATGGAGAAGATGTCGATCTTGCCGAACTGGCCCGGGCTCAGCAGCTGGTACTGGTTGCCCCAGGGATCCTGCGGCAGGCGCTTGATGTAGCCCCCTTCACGGTAGCTGCGCGGCTCAGGGGATGCGGTCGGCTTGTTGACCAGGGCGTCCAGCCCCTGCTCGGTGGTGGGGTAGCGGTTGTTGTCCAGCTTGTACATGTCGAGGGCGTTTTCCAGCGCCACTATGTCGGAGACCGCTTTTTGCTGATCCGCCTTCTCCTTGTTGCCCATCAGGTTGGGCACCACCAGGCTGGCCAGGATCCCCAGGATCACGATGACCACCATCACTTCCAGCAGGGTAAAACCCGATTGACGACGCTTTTGCATGACTGACTCCCTAACGAAATGAGATGGCATGAGCCATCAACGATTAACTGTTAAACCACGATCGTTCGATTGAATTTGCAGGTTCGAATGGCGAAGCCTATTCGGGCACCCGACCCTCACAGATTCACCATGTTGTTGAGCTCCAGGATCGGCTGCAGGATCGACATCACGATAAACAGCACCACCCCGGCCATGGAGACCACCAGCATGGGCTCGAACACCCCGAGGGCGATGTTCACCTGGGTTTCGAACTCCCTGTCCTGGTTGTCCGCCGCCCGCTCCAGCATGCTGTCGAGCTCGCCGCTCTGCTCGCCCGAGGCGATCATGTGCAGCATCATGGGCGGAAAAATTCTGGTTTCATCCAGCGACTTGCGCAGGCTGGTCCCCTCCCGCACCCGCTCGGTGGCCTCGCCGATACGCATGCGGGCATAGTCGTTGGAGAGCACTTCCCCGGCGATCTTCATTCCCTCCAGCAGGGGCACTGCGCTGGCGTTGAGGATGCTCAGGGTGCGGGCAAAGCGGGCGGTGTTGAGACCGCGGCTGACCCGACCGATCACCGGCAGGCGCAGTATCACCTGGTGCCAGCGACGGCGGCGCTTGTCGTCGGTCAGCCACCAGCGCCAGATCAGGCCGCCAATGCCAAGGAGCAGCAGGAACCAGAGGCCGTAGTGCTGCAACAGCTCGCTGGTACCGATGAGGAAACGGGTGGTGCCCGGCAATTGCTGGCCCATGTGCTCGAACTGGGCCACCACCTTGGGCACCACGGCGGTGAGCAGGATGGAGATGACCCCCACCGCCACCAGGGTGAGGACGATGGGATAGATCATCGCCTGCAGCAGCTTGGTGCGCATGTGCTGGCGCTGCTCGGTGTAATCGGCGAGACGGTTGAGCACCTTCTCCAGATGACCGGACTTCTCGCCGGCCGCCACCATGGAGCGGAACAGCTGGTCGAACACATGGGGGAAGGCCCCCAGCGAATCGGCCAGGGAATACCCCTCCACCACCTTGCTGCGCACCGTCGCCACCAGGCTGCGCAGGTGGGCCTTCTCGCACTGTTCGGCGACCGCCTTGAGGGCCTCCTCGATGGTGAGACCGGCCCCCACCAGGGTCGCCAGCTGGCGGGTGATGAGGGCAAGCTCCGAGGTGGAGGCGCCACGGCGAAACAGCACGAAGCGGTTCGCCTCCCGCTTGGCCTTCTCGGTGGTCTCGTTCACCTCGAGGGGGGTCAGCCCCTGCTCGCGCAGCAGCTGGCGCACCTGGCGGGCGGAATCCCCTTCCAGCACGCCGCTCTTGTTGCGCCCCTTGCCGTCGAGAGCCTTGTATTCAAATGCCGCCATCTCAGTCTTCCCGGGTCACGCGCAGCACCTCTTCGAGGCTGGTCTGCCCCTTGAGCACCTTGTCGATGCCGTCGCGGCGGATGCTGGGGGTGTGACCCCGGATCAGCCGCTCGATGGCGAGCTCGCCGCTGGCGCTGTGGATCGCCTCGCGCACCGCCTCGTCCACCACCACCAGCTCGTGGATGCCGGTCCGGCCGCGATAGCCGGTGTGGTTGCACTGCTCGCAGCCCACCGGACGCCAGATCTGCTGATCCGGCGCAAGCTCGATGCCCATGGCCAGACGCTCCTGCTCGGTGACAGGGTGCGGTGCGCGGCAATCCGGGCAGAGGGTGCGCACCAGCCGCTGGGCCAGTACCGCCAGGAGCGACGAGGAGAGCAGGAAGGGCTCGATCCCCATGTCCCGCATCCGGGTGATGGCGCCGATGGCGGTGTTGGTGTGCAGGGTCGACATCACCAGGTGACCGGTGAGGGATGCCTGCACCGCGATCTGGGCGGTCTCGAGGTCACGGATTTCCCCCACCATCACCACGTCCGGGTCTTGGCGCAGAATGGCGCGCAGGCCCCGGGCGAAGGTCATGTCCACCTTGCTGTTGACCTGGGTCTGGCCCACCCCTTCGAGGTCATATTCGATGGGGTCTTCGACGGTCAGGATGTTGCGATCCCGGGAGTTGATCTCCGAGAGGGCCGCATAGAGGGTGGTGGACTTGCCCGAACCGGTCGGGCCCGTCACCAGGATGATGCCGTGGGGCTTGCGAATGAGTTCGCTGATGATGTTGCGGTTGGCCAGCGTCATGCCGAGCTGCTTGAGCTCGAGGCGCACGTTGTTCTTGTCGAGCAGTCGCAATACCACCCGTTCGCCGTAGCTGGAGGGCATGGTGGAGACCCGCACGTCCACCGCCCGGCCGCCGATGCGCAGTGAGATGCGGCCATCCTGGGGCACCCGCTTCTCGGCGATGTCCATGCGCGACATGACCTTGATGCGCGACACCAGCAAGGAGGCGAGTTTGCGATGGGGGCGCAGGATCTCCCGCAGCACCCCATCGATGCGAAAACGGATCACCAGGGCCCGCTCGAAGGTCTCGATGTGGATGTCGGACGCCTCCTCTTTTATCGCCTCGCTCAACATGGCATTGATGAGGCGAATGATGGGGGCGTCGTCGTCAGCATCCAGCAGATCCTCGCTCTGGGGCAGCTCTTCGGCCAGGGCAAAGAAGTCCATCTCGTTGCCGAGATCCTCCATCAGCTGACGCGCCTCGGAGGAGTCACGCTGATAGTGGGCCATCAGGAGCGTCTCGAACTCGTCGTTGCCAAGCTGCTCCACCGCGAAGGCACAGCCCGCCACCCGTCGCACCTCCAGCAGGGTCTGGGGGGAGATCCCCTGACGACAGAGCAGTACCGGGGCACCCTGGCGCTCGGTCAGGATGGCCCCGAAGTTGCGGGCAAACGCGAACGGCAGTTCCGGCAGGGGAGCCGGCAGCTCGCTGCCATCGAGCTGGTAGGCGGCCATCAGGGCTTGCTCTGCACGAAGGGCTGCTCCTGCACCTGGGCGCGCACGCCGGTGGCGGTCGCCTGCTGCTGGGCCTGCATTCTCTGGATCTGCTGCTGCACCTCGGGGGACATCATCACGTCCTGGCCATAGGCGGGCAGCACCTGGCGAGCCGGCGAGGTGGCATAGCCCTCTTCCGCAGCCCGGCTCAGCTGTTCGGCCCTGAACAAGGTGTACTTGTTGCTGGAGACCCCGGAGTAGACATTGGCGTCACGCAATATGGTCGGGCGGATGAAGACCATCAGGTTGCGCTTGGCGGTGGAGGTCTTGGAGGAACGGAACAAGTAGCCCAGCACCGGAATGTCCCCGAGCAGGGGCACCTTGGAGATCTGCTCCTGGGTCTGTTCGTCCATCAGGCCGCCCAGCACCACTGTCTCGCCGCTCTTGACCAGCACGGCGTTCTTCACGGTACGGGTATCGAAGGTGGGGCCCAGGTTGGCGGTCCCGGTCGCCTGCTTCTGTGCCACGCTGGAGACTTCCTGCTCGATGTTGAGCAGCACGGAATCTCCTTCGTTGATCTGGGGCGTCACCACCAGCTTGGTCCCCACCGTCTTGCGCTCTATGGTGTTGAACACCTGATCGCTGGTGGTGGAGCTCTGGGAGCCGCTCTGCACCGGCACTTCCTGACCGACGTTGAAGGAGGCCTCCTTGTTGTCCATGGTGACGATGCTCGGGGTGGAGAGGATGTCGTTCTTGCTGTTGGTGGAGAGCGCCGTCACCAGCGCCGCCCAGTCCCCGTGATAGAAGCCTGCCGCCATGCCGCTGAAGCTGCCCGCCAGGGATGACAGGCCGTCGGTGTTGCCGTTGTCTTTGTAATCCTTGGCGGCGATGGCCAGGGAGCCGATGGGCAGACCGGTGTCGGTGAACTGGGTGCCGCCGCCATTGGTGTTGGCCCACTGCACCCCGAGGTTCATGCCGTCACCATCCGATATCTCGACGATGATGGCCTCCACCAGCACCTGGGCACGGCGAATGTCGAGCTTGGCGATGACCTGCTCCAGCTCGGCCATCACGTCCGGCTGGGCGGTGATCACCAGGGCATTGGTGGTCTCGTCGGCGGAGATGGCGAGCTGGCCGCCGCCGATGCTGGCGCCGCCCGTGGCCGCCGCCCCGCCCTTCTTGTCGGCGGCGATGCTGGAGCTGACCCCCTTGAGGACGTCCACCAGATCCTTGGCCTTGCCATATTTCAGGTAGAAGACCCGGGTGTTGCCCTGGCTCTGCAGATCCCGGTCGAGCTGGCGCACCATCTGGATGATGCGGGCACGGGCCTTGGGCTCGCCGCTGATGACCACGGAGTTGGTGCGCTCGTCGGCCACCACCTTGGGAGAGAGCAGCAGCGAGGCGTTGGCCCCCTGATTGCTGCCATCCTTGTTGAGGTTGGTCACCAGCCGCACCATCTCGCCGGCGGAGGCGAACTTGAGCTTGATGACGTCCATGTCCTGATCCCCCGCCTTGTCCACCCGGCGAACCACCTCCACCAGGCGGTTGACCACGGCGGCGCGGCCGGTGATGAGCAGCACGTTGGAGGGCTCATAGTGGACCACGTTGCCGCCGCCAGCGTTGTCGTTGAGCTGACGCAGCAGGGGGGCCAGTTCACGCACCGAGACATTGCGCACCGGTACCACCCGGGTCACCATCTCGTCACCCACGCCGGGGTTGGTGTCATCCACCACGGGGATGGCCGAGGTCTTGGCATCCTTGGAGCGCACTACCTTGAGCACGCCGTTGTTCATGGGCACCACGGCAAAGCCGTAAACGTCGAGCACGCTCAGGAAGAACTGGTAGTACTGATCCTCGTTGAGCAGGTCATAGCTGCGCACGTTGATCTTGCCACGTACCGATGGCTCTATGATGATGGTTTTGTTCAGGTTCTTGCCGACCGTGTTGATGAACTCCTCGATGTCGGCGTTCTTGAAACTGGCGGAATACTCGGTGGCCCAGGCAGAACCGGCCATCATCAAGGCTGCCGCCATGGTGGCCAGACGCCAGCCCTTCCCTTTATTTGTCATTCTTGGTGCTACTCCAATTCATTATTCTGACAAGCCGACATAGACGTCGTAGAGCTGTCCTTGCCGCTCGACGGTGACGGTCATTTCCGTGGCGCCCGCCACCTGCTGCATCGCCTGCATGGCCTGGGCGTTGTCACGCAGATCCAGGCCGTTGATGCTGACCGCCAGATCGTTGGCGACCAGTCCGAGTTGATTGAACAGTTCCGGATTACGACCCGGGTTGAGGCGATAGCCGGTCATGCGACCGTCCACCCGGACCGGAGAAATATTGAGGTAATCGGTGATCTTGCCCGGGTTGCCCAGCAGTTCGCTGCGCACGGAGGAGAGCCCCTCCTGGCGGGCCGGTTTGGGCAGGGGCTTGCCATACTCTTCCCCGTCCAGCATCAGGGTCTCGTCACGGCCGTCCCGGGCGATGATGACCCGATCGGCAAACACCTGGCGTATCCTGGCCTGGGTACCGTCGATGTAGTCCCCGATGCCGTAAGAGTTCTGTGTCCCGTTGTGGGCGATGATGGCGATGGACTTGGCGGGATCCGAGCTTGCCAGCACCCCGTTGAGCTGGGCGTTGAGCTGGGTTTTCGGGGCATCCGCCGCCACCGTCTCTGCCGCCTTGTCCGCCTGAGGTTGCAGCGCCTTGCCAAAGAGAGAGAGGCGGCTGAGGTTGCCCAGATCGAGGCGATCGCCGCCACTCCCCTGCGCCGAGGTGACCGAGGGTTGCCAGGGGGTCAGGGGTGCGGGCTGGGCCAGTTCGTACAGGCGCCAGGTGAGCACGGCACACTGCTGGGCCAGCAACAGCAGCAGAAGCCAGAACAGGGGCTGGCTGAAACGGGAGAGTGGCATGGCCTTGCAGCGAGCCAGAAGGGAAGTCAACAAATCATCCCTGAACGGTAGCGTCATCTTTCTCAAAATTGTCTGGCATCCAAGTCGGTTGGCTATTGTGTACGGCAATGGACCCAGAGACAACCGACCGGATGGGACCAAGGGGTGAAAATTCAGTTTCCGTCACACCCGGATGCCCCCTGTTTCTATCCCGGGGCCCGCCTCTGGTATAATCAGGCACCTTTTCAGCCATCCCGGAGCCGATCCATGTCGAATCCAGCACAAAGCAGCACCCAGGTCCGTCTCGACAAGTGGCTGTGGGCCGCCCGCTTTTACAAGACCCGCAGTCTGGCGCGGGATCAGATCGACGGCGGCAAGGTGCACTACAACGGCCAGCGCACCAAGCCGGGCAAGGCGGTCGAGGTCGGCGCCCTGGTGCGATTCTGGCAAGGCCAGGACGAGCGGGAGGTGCGGGTGCTCGAGGTGAGCGAGCAGCGCAAATCCGCCCCGCTGGCCCAGCAACTCTATGAAGAGACAGAGGCCAGCCTGAAGAAACGGGCCGAAAACAGCGAAGCCCGCCGCTTCAACAGCCAGTTTGCCCCAAGCCCGGAGCGCCGACCCGACAAGCAGGAGCGACGCCAGCTTATCCGGGTCAAGCAATCCTAATCCGCGTCTGTGGCCCCTTTATGACGACAGGTGGAGGAATTAGTTCCTAACCACCTGTTTAACAATGTGTTTATTTTTCCCCAAGAACATCCTAGGAAACCATGATGAGTAACCAAGACCTCCTGTATCGCTATCTGTTCGAAGAGTACGAAGTGCGTGGGGAGCTGGTCCAGCTGGATCGTACCTACCGCCACATCATCGACGCCCAGAACTACCCGGTACAGGTGCAGCACCTGCTGGGCGAGCTGCTGGTTGCCACCAGCCTGCTGACCGCCACCCTCAAGTTCGAAGGCTCCATCACGGTGCAGCTGCAGGGGGACGGTCCGGTGCGTCTGGCCGTCATCAACGGCGACAACAACCAGCAATTGCGCGGCGTGGCACGCTATGAAGGGGAACTGCCGACGGACGGCAAGCTGCAAAGCATGATCGGCAACGGCCATCTGGTCATCACCATCACCCCGGATCAGGGAGAGCGCTATCAGGGCATCATCGCCCTGGAGGCCGACACCCTGGCGGCCTGCCTAGAGCACTACTTCGCCCAGTCCGAACAGCTGGCCACCCGCCTCTGGATCCGCACCGGCCACCACGAGGGCGAGCCCCGTGCGGCGGGCATCCTGCTGCAGGAGCTGCCGGCCCAGAGCGAGGATCACAGCGAAGATTTCGACCACCTGGTCCAGCTCACCACCACCATCAAGGACGAAGAGCTGTTCGGTCTGGACGCGGAAGAGATCCTCTACCGCCTCTACCACCAGGACAAGGTACGGGTGTTCGATCCCCAGGCCATCGAGTTCCGCTGCACCTGCTCCCGCGCCCGTTGCGAAGGGGCCTTGCTGCAGATAGACAAGGAGGAAGCGGTATCCATGGTGCAGGAGCTCGGCAAGATCGACATGCACTGCGATTACTGCGGCGCCCACTACGAATTCGACGGGATAGACATCGAAACCCTGTTCAGCAGGGCTCCCGGTAATGATGCAAACCAGTTACACTAATCAAAGGCGGGCAAAACCCGCCTTTAACTTAAATAACAAAAAAATACCCTATTTTATAAAGTTTGATGGCGATCGCTAAAAACTACCACCTAGGTGGTAGCATGAACGTCAGATAGAACCCTACACACCTCTGAACCCAGGAGAATACAATGACAATCGTGGTAGAACCCACCCTGGCCCAACAACTGAAGCTGGACCAATACGGTATCAAAAACAGCCAGGAAATCGTTCGCAACCCCTCCTATGAGCAGCTTTTCGCTGAAGAGACCCGCTCAGACCTTGAGGGCTTCGAACGTGGCGTCGTCACCGAGCTTGGCGCCGTCAACGTCAACACCGGCATCTTCACCGGCCGCTCCCCTAAAGATAAATATATCGTCAAAGATGCCACTACCCAGGATACTGTGTGGTGGTCTGACCAGGGTAAAAACGATAACAAGGCGATTACCCCGGAAGTGTGGTCACATCTGAAAGGGCTGGTCACCAAACAGCTGTCCGGCAAGCGTCTGTTCGTGGTGGACGGCTTCTGCGGCGCCAACCCGGACACCCGCCTGGCGGTGCGCATCATCACCGAGGTGGCCTGGCAGGCGCACTTCGTGAAGAACATGTTCATCCGCCCGAGCGAAGAGGAGCTGAAGACCTTCAAACCGGACTTCGTGGTGATGAACGGTGCCAAGTGCACCAACCCGAACTGGAAGGAGCAAGGTCTCAACTCCGAGAACTTCGTCGCCTTCAACATGACCGAGAAGATGCAACTCATCGGCGGCACCTGGTACGGTGGCGAGATGAAGAAGGGCATGTTCTCCATGATGAACTACTTCCTGCCCCTGCGCGGCATCGCCTCCATGCACTGCTCCGCCAACGTGGGCAAGGATGGGGACGTGGCCATCTTCTTCGGCCTCTCCGGCACCGGCAAGACCACTCTCTCCACCGATCCCAAGCGTCAGCTGATCGGTGATGACGAGCACGGCTGGGATGATCACGGCGTGTTCAACTTCGAAGGGGGCTGCTACGCCAAGACCATCAAGCTCTCCGAAGAGGCCGAGCCGGACATCTACCACGCCATCCGCCGCGATGCGCTGCTGGAAAACGTGACCGTGGCCGCCGATGGCACCATCGACTTCGACGACGGTTCCCGCACCGAGAATACCCGGGTCTCCTACCCCATCTATCACATCGACAATATCGTCAAGCCGGTCTCCAAGGCGGGTCACGCCACCAAGGTGATCTTCCTGACCGCAGACGCCTTCGGTGTGCTGCCCCCGGTCGCCAAGCTGACCAAGGAGCAGACCAAGTACCACTTCCTGTCCGGCTTTACCGCCAAGCTGGCCGGTACCGAGCGCGGCATCACTGAGCCGACCCCGACCTTCTCCTCCTGCTTCGGCGCGGCTTTCCTCAGCCTGCACCCGACCAAGTACGGCCAGGAGCTGGTGAAACGGATGGAAGCGGCAGGGGCTGAAGCCTATCTGGTCAACACCGGCTGGAACGGCACCGGCAAGCGGATCTCCATCAAGGATACCCGTGGCATCATCGACGCCATCCTGGATGGTTCCATCGAGAAGGCGCCGACCAAGGTACTGCCGGTGTTCAACCTGGAAGTGCCGACCGAGCTGCCGGGCGTCAACCCCGCCATCCTGGATCCGCGAGACACTTACGCCGACCAGGCCGAGTGGGATGCCAAGGCGGCCGATCTGGCCGGGCGCTTCATCAAGAACTTCGAGCGCTTCACCGACAACGACGAAGGCAAACGCCTGGTCGCGGCGGGTCCGCAGTTGTAAGAAACGCGCCTCGCGTCTCGCAATCCCGTACCGGTCAGCCCTGCTGGCCGGTATTTTTTTGGCCGATGCGCGGCATATGGCTCCCGCCAAGCCTTGCCTTGACGGCCCTTGCGCGTTAGATTCAGCCAAACTTTATACAATATACAATTTTGCAACCTGCCCGTGACCCCAGCATGACCCCACCTTACAAGACCCGAACCCAGATGGTGATGGAGAACCTCCGCGGCCGGATATTGCGTGGCGAGTTTGCTGCGGGCGCCCCCCTGCGCCAGGACGCCATCGCCAAGGAGCTGGCGGTGAGCCGTATCCCGGTGCGGGAAGCCCTGATGCAACTGGAAGCCCAGGGGCTGGTGAAGTTCGAGGCCCATCGCGGCGCCGTGGTGACCATGCTGGATGCCTCGGCCATCGAGGAGCTCTTTTATTTGCGGGCACTGCTCGAAGCCGATACCCTGTTCCACGCCGTCGACCTGATGACGGAGGAGACCTTCGCCCAGGCGCAAGCCATCCTCGCCCAGTTTGATCTGGCGCTGGAGTCTGGCACCCAGATCGAACACTGGGCCGAGTTGAATCACCGCTTTCACGCCACCCTCTACCAGGCAGCCAATCGCCCCCAGGCACTGGAACTGATCGCCCAGATCAATCTGAGCTGCGACCGCTATGTGCGTTTCGAACTGCTGTTCGCCCAGGGCGGCGTGGACAAGGCCGAGCGGGAGCACGCCCGACTCCTTGAACTGTGCCGCGCCCGGCGCAAGCACGAAGCAGTGGTACTGCTCAAGCAACACATCGAGGCGGCAGGCCAGTCGATCAGACAGATCCTGGCAAGCGGCCACCATCAATGAACACTCACATCACCACAAGCTGGCAATAACGACATGAACCATTTCGAGATTATTGAAACCCGCGTCGCCCAGGTCAGGGCCACACTGGCCACGCTGGAGCTGGACGCCTTCATCGTTCCCCACGACGACGAGCATCTGGGGGAGTACATTCCCGCCTATGCCGAGCGGCTGGACTGGATCACGGGTTTCAACGGCTCCGCCGGGCTCGCCATCATCATGGCGCATCGGGCGGCCCTGTTCATCGACGGTCGTTATACCGTGCAGGCGCGCATGCAGGCGCCGGCCGAGCTGTTCGAGTTTCTCCACCTCAATGAAGACCCCCACGTGCAGTGGCTGGCGGAGCAGTTGCCCTCAGGCTCCCGGGTCGGTTTCGATGCCCGCCTGCACAGCCTGGCCTGGTATCAGAACGCCAAGGCGGTGCTGACCGAGCGCGGCATCGAGCTGGTGCGCATCGATGAGAACCCCATCGATCTGCACTGGAGCGATCGTCCCGCTCCGACCAAGAGCCCTGTCATCCTCTACAGCGAGGAGCTGGCGGGCCAGTCCAGCCAGGCCAAGCGCGAAATGCTGGCCAGCGACCTGCGCAAGCGCGGGCTGGATGCGGTGCTGCTGACCCAGGCCGAGCCCATCAACTGGCTGCTCAACCTGCGTGGTCGCGACGTGGAACGCCTGCCGGTGGTGCTGGGCTTTGCGGTGCTCTACGCCAACACCACCATGGATTTCTTCGTCGATACCGACAAGATCGACTGCTTCGCCTTCAGCCAGCACGTGGGGCAGGATGTCTCCGTCTACCCCATCGACAAGCTGGGTGACGTGTTGCAGCGCATCGGCGAGGATCAGCAGAAGGTGCTGGCCGACCCCAACACCGCCAACGCCTGGACCCAGCTCGTGATGGAAGAGGCAGGCGCCATTCTGGTGGCCGGCCAGGATCCCACCATGCTGCCCAAGGCGTGCAAGAACCCCGTGGAGCTGGCCGGCATGCGTGCCGCCCACCTGCGCGACGGCGTTGCCGTCACCCGCTTCCTGGCCTGGCTGGATCGCCTGATCGCCAGCGGCGAGTTCGACGGTGTGGACGAAGGCACCCTGGCCGACCAACTGGAAGCCTTCCGCCACGAGCAGGAGCACTATGTGGAGCCGAGCTTCGACACCATCTCGGCACTCGGCCCCAACGCAGCCATGTGCCACTACCGCCACACCAACGGTACCCCGCGCACCTTCGGCCAGGACAGTATCTATCTGGTGGACTCCGGCGCCCAGTACCTGGACGGCACCACCGACATCACCCGCACCGTCAAGGTGGGTGAGGTGACCGACGAGCACAGGGCCATGTTTACCCGGGTGCTGCAAGGTCATATTGCCCTGGATCAGGCCCGCTTCCCCCGCGGCACTGCCGGCATCCAGCTCGACGTGCTGGCCCGCATGCCCCTGTGGCAAGCCGGTTACAACTACGACCATGGTACCGGACACGGGGTCGGCCACTTCCTCAGCGTGCACGAAGGCCCGCAGCGCATCGCCCCCAAGGGCAGCCTGGTGGCCCTGCAGCCGGGCATGGTGCTCTCCAACGAGCCGGGCTACTACCGGGAAGATGCCTTCGGCATCCGCTGTGAAAACCTGGTGGTGGTGACCGAACAGGAGGCACGTGGCGAGCTGCCGATGCTGGGCTTCGAGCGACTGACCTATGTGCCGTTCGACATCCGCCTCATCGATCGCAGCCTGCTGAGTCCAGCGGAGTTCCGCTGGATCAACGAATACCATGCGGAGGTCTACCGCCGCCTGAGCCCGCTGCTGGAGGGCGAGGATCTCGCCTGGCTGGAGCAGGCGACCAGCCTCCTCTGATGACACAGGGCCTGCGGGCCCTGTTTCTTTATCCGCGGCATGCCACAAATGCCCCCCTTGCATCGACTCCCCGCCCCTTCTACCCTGTGCCTCCTTTTTGGCTGCCCCGCAGCAGAGACCCGATGAGAGGAGCCCCGATGCACTCGTCCCCCGTATTGCGCCTTGCCACCCACGCCGACATGCACGCCATCTGGCAGATAGATGCCGATGTCTTCGGCGAGGATGTCTACCCCGGTTTCTTCTTTCGCCAGGCCATGGATCTGTGGCCCGAACTGCTGGTCGTCGCGGAGCGGGAAGGCCGGCTGCTGGGCTATGCCCTGGGGGGGCTTGGTCAGGATCGGTCGCAGGGCTGGCTGCTCTCCCTCGCGGTGCGCCCCGAAGCGCGCGGCTTCGGCCTGGCCGAGCAAATGATGTTGCAGGTGGAGCAGGGACTGCTGAAACTGGAAGTTGAGCGGGTCAGACTGACCGTTGATCCCGCCAATCCGGCCCAGCGCCTCTACTTCAGGCTGGGTTATCAGCAGTTGGCAGAAGAGAGAGGCTACTTCGGGCCAGGCGAGGATCGCCTGCTGCTGGAAAAAGCCCTGACCTGACCATCCACCACCGGCACGGGAGCCTTCCGGCCACATAATTGGTTACACTTTGCGGGTTTAATGCGCAATCTGGTTGGCGTAAAGTGCAATTCATCACCAGATTAATCCGATGCCCGCCCAGGAGGCCCATCATGTTCAAACGTATTGCTCTCGTCACCCTGCTGGCGGCCACCACCGCCATCACCGGCTGTGCCAACAGCGACGTCTACTCCGGCGATGTCTACACCAAGGATCGCGCCAAGCAGGTACAGACCGTCAGCTATGGCACCATCCTCTCCACCCGCCCCGTCAAGATCCAGGCCGATGAAAACTCCCTGATCGGCACCATTGGCGGTGCCGTGGTCGGCGGCCTGCTCGGCAGCACCATAGGCGGCGGTCGTGGCAGTGACATCGCGGCGGCCGGTGGCGCCATCGCGGGTGCGGCGGCCGGCAAGGCGGCAGGGGACAAACTCAACCAGGTTGACGGGGTCGAGCTCGAGATCAAGAAAGAGAACGGCGAATCCATCGTGGTGGTACAAAAGGCCAGCCCCACCTTTGTGCCTGGCGCCCGGGTCCGCATGACCCAGGGCAACGGCACCATCAACGTGGCCGTGGTGAACTGATAGCGCCGTTCAAGGTGCAACTGCCATAAAAAAGGTGAGCCCGGGCTCACCTTTTTGCGCTCTGCACCACTGAGGATTCACGCCTCCAGATGCAGCCAGGCCGCGATGGACAGCTGCAGGCCCACCAGGTCGGCATGGTGGAACAGGGCATGCAGTGATGCACGATCCCCGGCCACCTGCATCATCAGACGCTGTTGCGCCTGTAGGTCGGCCAGCCAGGAGGGGGGCACCGTCAGCGTGCCTGCCGCCTCGGCAACCAGGGATACCCCCTCGAGCAGGGCATGCAGCGCCCGTTGTTGTTCGCCAGCATCGCCACTCTCGAGCCAGAGCTGCTCATGATACTGCCAGTGCTGCATACCCAGGGTAATGCTGGCCTTCTGATCTTTGCCCTCAATCCTTTGCAGGGGCTGCACGGCCAGTGGCTTGCCAAGCCCAGCCAGCCTGTATCCGCGCTGCGCCTTGGACTGGGCACCCAGCCGCAATCCTCCCAGCGCCGCCAGCTTGCTCGCCAGGGTGAACAGGGCGCGGGCATCGCCGGATTTCAGCTCCAGCTCCAGCTCGTCGATCCCGGTACGCCCCAGGGCACCGGCGATCTCCCCCTGATCCCAGGCCAGCTCGATCTCGGCATCTCCGAATGCGATCAGCCAGTGGCGGCGCAGGAAATCGGTGCTGAACTGGGCCACCAGACGGCTCTGGAGTTCATCGCGCACCGCCAGACTCGGCCAGATATCGGCAGGAAAGGCAGACAGGGTCGGAATGGTGCCCTCCACCGGGGCGTTGTACTCGGGTCTGGCGTGCAATCCGCCCACGACCTGCCCCCGGCACTTGATGGTCTGCTCGGAAAAATCATCGCTGCGACGAATGCGCAACCCCATCTCGAGCCCACGCAAACCCAGATCGGGCGTGTCGAAATAGACGTTGCCAAGAGCGGCTTGATTGGAAGAAATAATCTCTAGTGAATTCAGAAGGTTGGAGAGGGATTCTTGAATATTGCTGGTGACGAAAAACTTTATCTCGATCTCAGTTTGCATAGTCATTCCGGGCTGGCGGGCAACTTTGGGGGGCATGTTCAGGGTCGCGAGGATATAATGCCAGCGACAGTTCACGATTAATTCACGGTTTTATTGATGGCACAGTTCGGTTACCATGCGCCCCTCATAAAATCGTATCGAGTGTTTTTTCACCGACACAGGTTTGGCCATGCCAGTAAATACTATTTTGGGTCTTTTTGCCAAGTCCCCCATCAAGCCGCTGCAGAAGCATATCGTCAAGGTTCACGTGTGCTGCGAACAGCTCATTCCCTTCTTTGATGCCGTTGCCGAAGACCGCTGGGAAGATGCCGAGAAGATCCGGCAACAGATCGCCCAGCTGGAAAAAGAAGCGGACATCCTCAAGCGCGAAATCCGCTTGAAACTCCCCCGCGGCCTGTTCCTGCCGGTCGCCCGTACCGATCTGCTGGAGCTCTTGACCCAGCAGGACAAGATTGCCAACCGTGCCAAGGATATTTCCGGCCGCATGCTTGGCCGCAAGATGGAATTCCCCACCGAGATGCGCGCCGATTTCATGGCCTATCTCAAACGCTGTATCGATGCGACCGCCCAAGCCGAAAAAGCCATCGGAGAACTCGATGAGCTGCTCGAAACCGGCTTTAAAGGACGTGAAGTTGAAATGGTTGCCGAGATGATCCACCAGCTGGATCTCATCGAGGACGATACTGACACCATGCAGATCGGACTGCGCCAACAGCTGCAAGCCGTTGAGCACAAATACAATCCGATCGACGTTATGTTCCTCTACAAGATCCTCGAATGGGTAGGTGACCTGGCTGATCAGGCAGAGCGCGTTGGCGCCCGTCTGGAATTGATGCTGGCTCGTTCGTAATCGACTGACTGGGTAAACACTACTAATGGACATTATCGCAAATTACGGCACCACCCTGGTGCTCGTGGCGGCCTTGTTCGGCTTTTTGATGGCCTGGGGCATTGGTGCGAACGACGTCGCCAACGCCATGGGCACATCGGTCGGCACCAAGTCCCTGACCATCCGTCAGGCGATCATCATCGCCATGATCTTTGAATTTGCCGGTGCCTATCTGGCCGGTGGCGAAGTGACGGCCACCATCCGCAGCGGCATCATCGACAGCAACGCCTTTGCCGACACGCCGGATCTGCTGGTGCTCGGCATGATCGCCTCCCTGCTGGCTGCGGGTCTGTGGCTGATCCTGGCCTCCTATTTCGGCTGGCCCGTCTCCACCACCCACTCCATCATCGGCGCCATCGTAGGCTTCGCCGTGGTGAGCATCGGTCCGGAAGCGGTACAGTGGAACAAGTTTGGCGGCATCGTCGGCTCCTGGATCATCACGCCGGCCATCTCGGGCATCATCGCCTACTTCATGTTCATCAGCGTGCAGAAGCTCATCTTCAACACGGACAATCCCCTGGACAACGCCAAGCGCTATGTCCCCTTCTACATGTTCCTGACGTCCCTGGTCATCTGCCTGGTCACCATCAAGAAGGGGCTGACCCACGTCGGTCTGCACCTGAGCAATGGCGAGGGCGTCCTGCTCTCCGTCGCCATCTCCATCGCGGTGGCGTTTGCCGGCTGGATCTATATCCGCGGCCAGCAGTACAACCCGAAAGATGACAGCAAGATGCACTTCGCCAACGTGGAGAAGGTGTTCGGCATCCTGATGATCATCACCGCCTGTGCCATGGCCTTCGCCCACGGCTCCAACGACGTGGCCAACGCCATCGGTCCGCTCTCTGCAGTCGCCTCCATCGTGGCGGCCGGCGGCGAGATCGGCGGCAGCTCCCACATCGCCTGGTGGATCCTGCCCCTTGGCGGCATCGGCATCGTCATCGGTCTGGCCACCATGGGCGAGAAGGTGATGGCGACCGTCGGCACCGGCATCACCCACCTGACCCCGAGCCGTGGCTTCGCCGCCCAGCTGGCCACCGCCGCCACCGTGGTGATCGCCTCCGGCACCGGTCTGCCCATCTCCACCACCCAGACCCTGGTGGGTGCCGTCATGGGTGTCGGTCTGGCACGGGGCATCGCGGCCCTGAACCTGGGCGTGCTGCGCAACATCGTGGTCTCCTGGGTCATCACCCTGCCCGCGGGCGCCATCCTGGCCATCGCCATCTTCTACGTGCTGCAGGCCTGCTTCTCCTGAGCAGCCCACGCCGCACGACAAAAAGCCCGGGTCATTGACCCGGGCTTTTTTATGCTTCGCCCATATCACGCCGTCGATTGAGCGTCGATCGGCTGCGGCGCTTACTCCTCGATAAAGGTCCACTCGTCGCGCACCCGGCTGATGGCATCAAGCCGCCGCTTGGCAAGCTGCTCGCGGATTGCCTCCCCTTTGAAGCCGGCCGCCACTATCTCCTTGACCGGCACAGCCTGCGCCGCCTCCAGGGCCTCGGCGACATAGTCCGGCTGACTGTAGACCTTCTCTTCGAAGCCGGTACGACCGTGGAAGTCGGCGCGACAGGCATCGAGCAGCTGGGCAAAGCGCTCCGGTCTGCGCCAGGCATCGGCCTTGTCGAATACCTTGAGCAGGGTCGCGGGCTTGAGCTCGAAGGCAATGTGGATATGGGTGTGCAGGTCGCTCACCAGCAGTGCCAGATCGCGACACTCGTTCGGCACCCGGAAGCGCTCGCAAAAATCCCGAATGAGCGGCAACCCCTTCTGACCATGGCCGTGATGGCTCGGCCAGAAGGCGGGCGGGGTCAGCCCCTTGCCAAAGTCGTGGCAGAGGGACGCGAAGCGCACGGTCAGTTCGGGGGAGAGACGACATGCCTGCGCCAGCACCATCATGGTATGGATGCCGGTGTCGATCTCCGGGTGCCATCTGGCAGGGGCCGGCACCCCGAACAGGGCATCGAGCTCGGGGAAGAGCGCCTTGAGGGCGCCGCATTCGCGCAGCACCTCGAAGAAGATCTGGGGTGTCGGCCCCAGCAGCACTTTTTCCAGCTCCTTCCAGACCCGCTCCGGGGTCAGGTGGGCCAGCTCCCCAGCCTCCGTCATCTCGCGCATCAGCCCCAGCGTCTCGGGGGCCACCACGAACCCCTGGGCATGGAAACGGGCGGCGAAGCGCGCCACCCGCAGGATGCGCAGAGGATCCTCGGCAAAGGCCGGCGAGACATGGCGCAGCAACCGCGCCTCCAGATCCTGCACGCCGCCGTAGGGATCGTGCAGTTGCCCGTCCTCATCTTCGGCGATGGCGTTGATGGTGAGATCCCGGCGCAGCAGATCCTGCTCCAGCGTCACCTCGGGGGCGGCATGGCAGACGAAGCCGGTGTAACCCTGCCCCTGCTTGCGCTCGGTGCGCGCCAGGGCGTACTCCTGCTGGGTTTTGGGGTGAAGAAAGACTGGAAAGTCTCGGCCCACCTGGGTGAATCCAAGACCCAGCATCTGCTCCACCGTGGCGCCGACCACCAGGTGATCCCTGTCCCCCTGGGGCAATCCCAACAGGCGATCCCGCACCGCCCCTCCGACCAGATAAATCTGCACGCGCACTCTCCCTCGATAAACTTGCCCCGATGATACCGCTTTTGGCCAAGAGAGACGATGTGCACCCGTCGCACCGGGCTCTCCATCACTCGGCCGGGCGGCTGCTTCCCGCCATCGTCCCGGGCGACTCAGCCCGTGGTTCGAGCCAGCTCCCCTTATGGTATCCGGGTCTTTGACATCCCTTTTGGGAGGCTTTAACCTGCCGCCCATAACAATGGAATGGATCCTTATGTACACACAGTTCTTCGGTCTGTCGGAGCCCCCGTTCTCCATCTCGCCCAACCCCAAATACCTCTATATGAGCGAGCGTCACGGGGAGGCCCTCGCCCACCTCAACTACGGGTTGCAGGACGGTGGCGGCTTCGTGCTGCTGACCGGGGAAGTGGGTACGGGAAAGACCACCGTCTCCCGCTGCCTGCTGCAGCAATTGCCCGCCGACACCGAGATCGCCTACATCCTCAATCCCTCTCTGACCGAGCGGGATCTGCTGGCCGCCATCTGCGACGAATTCCAGTTGCCCTACGGCGAAGAGGCCAGCCTCAAGCAATTGTTCGACCTTATCCGGGATCATCTGCTGGCGAATCTGGCGGCAGGCAAGCGCAGCGTGGTGCTGGTGGATGAAGCCCAGCACCTGCTGCCCGGCGTGCTGGAGCAGTTGCGACTGCTCACCAATCTGGAGACAGACGAAAAGAAACTGCTGCAGGTGGTGCTCATCGGCCAGCCCGAGCTGCAACAGATGCTGCGCCAGCCCCTGCTGCGCCAGCTGGCCCAACGGATCACCGCCCGCTATCACCTGCTGCCGCTGTCGCGCCAGGATGTGGATGCCTATGTCCGCTTCCGGTTGCAGGTGGCAGGCTGCGTCCAGCCCATCTTCACCCCCAGGGCCATCCAGACCCTGCATCGCCTCTCCGGAGGCATTCCCCGTCTCATCAACCTCATCTGCGACCGCGCCCTCATCGCCGCCTTCGCCCGTGGCAGCCACAAGATAGTGCACGGGGACATCAGCCAGTCCGCGTATGAGGTGAGCGGCATTCGCGACGAGGGAAGCTGGCAATCCGGCCTCACGGTCGCCCTGGTGGGCGCCCTGCTGGTCGCCACCGGCTGGTGGGGCTGGCAATTCTTCGGATTCTTCCCAGCCCGCCCCCTGGTCAAGGTCGAGGTACCGGTCAAGGTGGATGACACGCCGGAGCAGCAGGCCCAGCTGACCCGCGCCATCAATCAGGCGCTAGAGCCGGACGTCGCCATGCAGAATCTCTACAAGGTATGGGGCTACCAGGCCGAGCTGGAGGAGGCAACCTGCGACAATGCCCCCCGTGCGGGCCTGCGCTGCCAGGAGGGAGAAGCCTCCCTGGCGCAATTGCAGGCGCTGCAATACCCGGCCCTCATCAGTCTCACCGACGAGACCGGCGGCCTCTATTACGCCACCCTGGTCAGCCTGGGGGCGGACAAGGCTTCCCTGCTCATCGGCAACCAGAGCTGGCAGGTGGACAGGCAGTGGCTCTCCGACGCCTGGGGCGGCAGCTACACCCTGCTCTGGCGCATGCCCAGGGGCAACGTGCCCCTGATAGCGAGCAATGCCGGGGCTGCCCAGGTGCAGTGGCTGGACAACGCCCTTAGCCGCGCCATGCAGCAACCCGATCGCAAGGTGAGTCGATTCGATGCCACCCTCAAGAACAAGCTGCAACAGTTCCAGCGCGAGCAGGGACTGACCCCGGACGGCATCGCCGGCAGCAACACCCTGCTGCGGCTGAATGTGGCCTCCGGCGAACCCATGCCCAGGCTGGAGGATGAATCCCTGCGAGCCAGTACGCCGGTCGATCTCGACAGCGTGGCGGATGATGAGACGGATCCCATGGTCGAGGAGGCCTCCTGATGTCCACCCTGCTCAAGGCCCTGCGCCGGGCCGACCAGCCCCAGTTCACCCCCCATATGCCGCTCATGGGTCTGCCCGTGAGCCAGGAAGAGGAGCCCAACCGCCGCTGGATCTGGTGGGCCCTGGTGCCCCTGGCCCTGGTGATGGGCGCCGCAGCCAACTATGGCTGGCACCTCTATCACCTCAAACCCGTGGAACAGCAGGTCGAAGTGAAGGAAGTGGTGACTCCCCCCTTCGTGCGGGTCGAACCCAGGCCCATGATCACCCGGCCGCTGCCGCCCCCCTTGCCGGAGCCCGTGGTCGCTCCAAGACCTGCCGCAACCCCGGCTGCGACTACCGCAAACCAGGGGGGACAGAGTCTGGCAGAACGGCTGATGGCCGCCCTCAACAACACGCCGCTGGTGGAAGAGAGTGCGCCACAGGCTCAGGTCCAGACCAGTGCCATCCCCCTCGGCGCCCTGGCCCCGCCCCTGAAACAGCAGGTACCGTCCCTGACCTATGGTGCCCACAACTACTCCTCCGACCCGGCCAAGCGGGCCGTCGTGCTCAATGGACGGGAGTGGCGCGAGGGCAATGAGATCGCCCCCGGCGTCATCCTGGCAGCCATCGCCCAGGACTACATCGTCCTGCAGGTCGGCGGCCAGTATGCCAGCCTCAAGGCGCTGCAAGACTGGCGCGGCTGATCTGCCGGCATCCGGTGGCCCTCCCCCGGGAGGGTCACCGCCTATTCAGAGGGAGCCCGAGAGCTCCCCTTTTTAATCAATAACCTACACTCGACCTTTGCCATGCGCCGGGTCGGGGATCGCCCTCCTGATGGCGGGCGGACTTATCATCAGAACATGAGCACACTGTGAGCCACTCAGACAACACCACCTTCGCCACCCGTATTCTGGACTGGTACCAGATCCACGGCCGCAAGACCCTGCCCTGGCAGCAGGACAAGACCCCCTACCGGGTCTGGGTCTCCGAGATCATGCTGCAACAGACCCAGGTTGCCACTGTCATCCCCTATTACGAGCGGTTCATGGCCCGCTTCCCCGACGTGCTGGCCCTGGCCAACGCCCCCATCGACGAGGTGCTGCATCACTGGACCGGGCTTGGCTACTACGCGCGCGCCCGCAACCTGCACAAGGCTGCCCAGCAGATCCGCGATCTGCACGGCGGCCTCTTTCCGGAACAACTGGAAGAGGTGATGGCCCTGCCCGGCATCGGTCGCTCCACCGCCGGGGCCGTGCTCTCCCTCTCTCTGGGCCAGCCCCACGCCATCCTGGATGGCAACGTGAAGCGGGTACTTACCCGCTGGCTGGCGCTGGCGGGCTGGCCGGGCCAGAAGCCGGTCGAGCACGATCTCTGGGAGCTGGCGACCCGCCTCACCCCGCGCGTCGGGGTGGCCCAGTACAACCAGGCCATGATGGACATGGGGGCCACCGTCTGCACCCGCAGCAAGCCCGCCTGCGAGCGCTGCCCGGTGCAGGCCGATTGCCAGGGGCTGTCGCAGGGCAACCCCACCTCCTACCCTCACAGCAAGCCGAAGAAGAGCATTCCGGCACGCAACGGCATTATGCTGATCATCCGCCACGGCGATCAGCTGCTGCTGGAGAAGCGTCCGCCGCAAGGGATCTGGGGCGGGCTTTACTGCTTCCCGCAGGTGGAATCCCTCACCGAGGTGACCGGACGACTGCGGGAGTTGGGGCTGGAGGATGCCGCCTATCAGGAGCTCGCTGGATTTCGTCACACTTTCAGCCACTTCCACCTCGATATCCGCCCTTTGCTGATCGAAATGGCTGTTCCGCCCGCCCCCCTGCTCATGGAAGCGGATACCCGACTCTGGTATAACTTACGCCATCCTGCCGAGGTGGGATTGGCGGCGGCCACGGCCCGTCTGCTCGCCTACCCGGACTTACAACCAGACTTGCAACCACAGAGGTCAACATGAGCCGTACCGTATTTTGCCTGCGCCTGAAGAAAGAAGCGCCGGGTCTCGATTTCCAACTCTACCCCGGTGAACTCGGCAAGCGGATCTTCGACAACATCAGCAAGGAAGCCTGGACCGAGTGGCAGAAGAAGCAGGTCATGCTGATCAACGAGAAGAAGCTGAACATGATGAATCTCGAGCACCGCCAGTTGCTGGAAAAAGAGATGGTCAGCTATCTGTTCGACGCGGGTGAAGTCCAGATCGACGGTTACACCCCTCCCAGCCAGTGAGCGGGAATCGAGTCAAAGGGCCAGCGTCCCCCTGAGTCGTCAATATGCCGCAGGGTGACACCAATCCTGGCTCAGGCCAGTCAGTGACGGGCGGCCCCACCGCCCGGTTTGAGGATCTTATGGGTCGTTTTTTTGGGCTGCTGTGCGCCCTGCTGTTTCTCTCTGCCTGTTCATCCACACCCCAGACCAGCGGGAGTGGCGATGATGACCTGGTCAACGGCAAGGACGTGCGCGGTTTTGAACATATGATCAGTGCGCTCTCCCATAACGTGAACGAGATATGGGGGCGCGAGGCGCTGTTCGCGGGCAAGTTTGACTACGTCAAATACACGGATCAGTACAAGAGCCGCGCCCACATCGATTTCTCCAGCGGTCACATCATGGTGGAGACCGTCTCGGGTCTGGATCCCCGCGCCCACCTGCGTCGCGCCATCATCGAAACCCTGCTGACCCCGGACGATCCGGCAGAGGTCGACCTCTATTCGGACCGTGAGATCATGCCAGGTGGCGAGCCCTTCCTCTATGGCCAGGTGCTGGACAACCAGGGACAAGCGATCCGCTCCAGTTGGCGTGCAGAGCGTTATGCCGACTATCTGATCGCCAACGCGATGAAGAAGCGCACCCTCGGGATCCGCAACATCTTCTTCATCGACATTCCCATGGTGGCCAACCACGAAGACAGGCGCGGCTACAAATACGCCAGCATCATCCGCGACGCCTCCCGCAAGTACGGGGTCGCCGAGAGTCTCATCTACGCGGTGATCAAGACCGAGAGCAGCTTCAACCCCTATGCGGTCAGCCACGCCAACGCCTATGGCCTGATGCAGGTGATCCCGGCTACCGCTGGGCGGGATGTCTATGTGAGGGTCAAGGGCAAGGATGGCCAGCCGACCAGGGAAGATCTGTTCAATCCGGCCTACAACATCGATGTGGGGACCGCCTACCTGCACCTGCTGCAGACCGTCTATCTGGCGGATATCCAGGATCCCCAGTCCCGCCGCTATGCGGTGATCTCCGCCTACAACGGTGGTGCGGGAGGGGTGCTCAACACCTTCTCCAACGATCGCAAGGCGGCCCCCGGCATGATCAACCGCCTCTCCCCCGAGGCCGTCTATCAGGTACTGACCGAACAACATCCCAAGGCAGAGGCTCGCCGCTATCTCTACAAGGTCAATCAGGCCGAGAAGGGGTTCAAGCGAACCGTCGCAAGCCGGGCTGGCTGATGGCATGCAAGAAGGGCGCTCCTGGAGCGCCCTTCTCATTTACTCTGGCCTGAAAGCTTACTTGGCGATGAAGCCGCCCTTGCTCAGGGGCGCTGCCCCCACCTTCTCCAGGTGTTCCACCTCGACTTCGGTCTTGTTCCAGCTGTGGTCCACCTCGCCGCGCACGCGGATCAGATCGTCAGGGCCTACCTCGGTACCGCGCCACACGTCACCGTCCACCTCCACTTCCACCTCGCCGCTGTCGTCACGGAACAGGTAGTTTTCGCCACCCAGGTGTTTGACCAGTTTGCCTTCCAGGGTCACCCACTGATCATCGGCCACGTCTTTCAACTGGGCGACCGATACCTTGTTCTGCTCCTTGGGGCCGGTGTAGGCCGCCATGGCGAAGGAAGAGACGGACATCAGGGCCACCAGGGCGATTGCTTTTGCGTTGTTCATTTCATGCTCCTGTCTTTGCGGTATGAGGGCATCTTGCCCGGGGGCGCGTGAAACAAACGTGAAGCCTCCCCATTCAGGGAGGAGTGATGTGATCGCAAGCGATTAAATGGCCACGGCATGCTGCAAAAATGTATTCGAGTGGATACCTTTTCACCTGGCCATGCGGGTTCCCAGCCCGCCGCCATCGAGGAACAGCCCGCAGGCCCGCCCTGCCCCATCCATGAGAACAGCTACATGAACAAATGGCTTTTGTGTTTATTGGGTCTCTTCGCCCTCACGGCCCATGCCGCCGAGACGCGTCCCCCCTTCTCCCGCATCGTGATGTTCGGCGACAGCCTCTCCGATACCGGCAAGATGTACGACAAGATGCGCGGTTACCTCCCCTCCAGCCCGCCTTACCATCAGGGCCGCTTCTCCAACGGCCCGGTCTGGCTGGAGCAGCTCACCCAGCACTTCCCGGGCCTCGCCATCGCCAACGAGGCGGAAGGGGGCGCCACTGCCGTGGCCTACAACAAGATCTCCTGGAATCCCAAGTATCAGGTCATCAACAACCTGGATTACGAGGTGACCCAGTTCCTGCAAAAGGACAGCTTCAAGCCCGATGACCTGGTGATCCTCTGGGTCGGTGCCAACGACTACCTGGCCTATGGTTGGAACACCGAGCAGGATGCCAAGCGGGTGCGCGACGCCATCAGCGATGCGGCCAACCGCATGGTATTGAACGGCGCCAAGCAGATTCTGTTGTTCAACCTGCCGGATCTGGGCCAGAACCCCTCGGCCCGCAGCCAGAAAGTGGTCGAGGCGGCCAGCCATGTCTCCGCCTACCACAACCAGCTGCTGCTGAACCTGGCGCGCCAGCTGGCACCCACCGGCATGGTGAAATTGTTCGAGATCGACAAGCAGTTCGCCGAGATGCTGCGCGAGCCACAGAACTTCGGCCTGAGCGACACCGAACACGCCTGCTATGGCGGTGGCTATGTGTGGAAGCCGTTTGCCTCCCGCAGCGCCGACACCGACAGTCGGCTGGCCCCCTTCAATCCCGAGGAGCGCCTTGCCATCGCCGGCAACCCTCTGCTGGCTCAGGCCGTCGCAACGCCCATGGCGCGCCGCAATGCGGGCGAGCTGAACTGTGAAGGCAAGATGTTCTGGGACCAGGTTCACCCCACCACTGTGGTACACGCCGCCCTGAGCGAGCGGGCTGCCGCCTTCATCGAACAGGAGTATGAATTCCTCCCTCGATAACGGAGGCCATCCTGCCAGGGCCGGCGCTTCGCCGGCCCTCTTGCCGACAAGGGTAAGCAACCCCATATGACACCCATCACAGATTCGAGTCACGGTTCCCCGGCGGTCTTCTGTCTCCACTATGATGCAGATGGATATCACAATATGTTTTATATCAGTTGCTTGTAGATCGAGAAAAGCGAGCTACGTTTAAACGTGTTGTGGTCGAACACAGGCCCAACCCACGAGGCGAGGCGACATGAATTCGCGCTCCCCACACACAAGATTGCAGAGGCATCTATGAACAAAACACTGATTACCTTGCTGGTTTCAGGCTTGCTTGCGGCCAACGCCCAGGCAGCCGGACAAGACAACACCTGGTATGGCGGTGCCAAACTGGGTTGGTCCAACTTCTACGGTGTCGATGAAAGCAACGCCATCGCCATCACCGACAAAGACGACGATGAAGTCGGCGCCGGTGCGTTCGCCGGTTACCAGATCAACCAGAATCTGGGTGTCGAACTCGGTTATGACTACCTTGGCAAGCTCAAGTACAGCGGCACCCGCAATGGCGCGGCCTTCAATGACTCCGTGCAAGCCCAGTTGGCTCAGCTCACGCTGAAACTGGGCTTCCCGGTTGCGGACAATCTGGACCTTTACGGCCGTGTCGGGGGCGGCTATGGCTGGACCGACAGCGATCAGCTGGAAAACGACAGCCGCTTCACCTTCGTCGGCGCGCTCGGTGCGGAGTATGCCCTGAACCTGGATTGGGCAGCCCGCCTCGAATACCAGTACAGCACCCCGTATGGCAGCCGTGACGATACCGGCCTGCGCATGGACAACGGCCTGCTCTCCCTGGCCGCCGTCTACCGCTTCGGTCAGGTTGCACCGGCTCTGCCGGTCGCAGCTCCCGCCCCCGCGCCCGAGCCCGTGATGGTCGACAAGCAGTTCACCTTGAGCTCGGACGTGCTGTTTGACTTCAACAAGGCCACCCTCAAGCCCCAGGCCGGGCAGGCGCTGGATACCCTCTACAGCCAGATTGAAGAGGAAAGGCCTAAAGACGGGTCGGCCACCGTCATCGGCTATACCGACCGCATCGGCTCCGAGGCCTACAACCAGAAGTTGTCCGAGCAGCGTGCCCGGACCGTGGCCGATTACCTGATTGGCAAGGGCCTGCCGGCCGGCAAGGTCAATGTGGAAGGGCGTGGCAAGCAGTCTCCCGTCACCGGCGACAGCTGCACCAGCAAATCCAAGCGCGAGCTGATCGTCTGCCTGGCCCCGGATCGCCGGGTAGAGGTCAAGGTACAGGGCGTCTCGGAAGTACAGCAATAACGACGACCCCAAACAAAACGGGAGGCCATGGCCTCCCGTCTTTTTTTATGCTTCCTCAGATGCGCGTGCGTACATCCGCCGCAATCTGATCGAGCAACAGTTGCCAGCCCTGTCCCAGCTCGTTCACCAGGGCGCCATACCCATCGGCAGGCAGCACCCGCTCCTGCTGGAAGGGAACATCTCTCAACACGACCCCCTCCTCCGTCAGCAGGCGCCAGCGACCGCTGAGCAGGGCGCGGCCGTCGTGCCGCCCCTGGAAACGCTCGACCGAGATGCTCAGCACAGGCCCCTTGCGGGCCCCGTCCTGACGCACCACCCAGCCAGGCAAGCGGCTGGAGAGGCCATTGAGGGTCAACTGGTTCAACTGGGCATCGAGGGAACCTGCCCAGCGATGGTACTCGGCAAAGTGCAACTCCTTGCCCTCCAGCTGATAGACCAGGCTCATCCGGTCAAGCTGACCGGACAGGGCGACGGGGCGCAGCACCAACTGGTGCTGCGGCTGCGCCGTGGTGACACTCGACGGCGCCGTGTCAGCATCCAGCGAATAGTAATGCAGCGTCGTCGGCGCACTGCCACATCCCGCCAGCAGGCCCAGCAAGGCCAGCGTCAACATCCGTTTTTTCATCATTTTCCTCGCTTGGGCTCGGGATCCCGCGGACGAGCGCGGTCAAAGATCAGCGAACTCGGCTGCTCGTTCAGTGAATGGACCAGAGGTTGCAACTCACTCATCAGCTGGTTGAGTGATTGCACCGACTGACGCAGCTCCTGATTGGTCTGGGAACCGGCATCATAGGTCTGCAACGTCTCCTGCAACTGCTTGAGGCTCTGGTTGAGGGAGGCCGGCAACTGCTGGGTCGACTGCTGACCGGTAAACTGCTCCAGATTCGCACTCACGGCACTGACATGCTTGAGCGTCTTGTCCAGTGTCATCAGGGTGCTGTTGACCTGAGTGAGGGTGGTGGCCATGTCCATGTCGACGAACTTGTCGAGGATGAGGTTCACCTTGCGTTCGATCTGATCCAGCCCGGCCTGGGCGGTCGGGAAGACCTGATAGCCCGCCATCTTGAGCGGCTGATAGACTGGCGCATCCGGATAGAAGTTCAGATCGATCACCTTGCCCCCCGTCAGCAGGCTGGCGGTCTTGAGGCGGGCCCTCAGCCCTTCCTTGAACTGCTTGTTGAACAGGGCCCGCCACTGCTCCTTCTCCGCATTGGCATAACGGTGGGAGAGACGCTGCACCTCGATGCGCGCCAACACCGGGATCTGCCGGCTCTTGAACAGCTGGACGCCCTTGTCGTCGATGAGATAGGGAGCCGAGATGACGGTACCGACCCGGATGCCGCGATATTGTACCGCCGCGCCGGGATGCAGCCCGCCCACATCATTGTCGAACAGGAAGACATAGTCGATGAACTGATCCAGGCTACCGGCCAGCACGCTCTCCTCGTCCTTGAACAGCACGAACTCGTCGTTCTGTTTCACCGGTTCCCCCGGCAACCAGCCGGGAGGCAGCCCCATGGTGATGCCGCCGTTGATCAGGCTCTCCAGCGAGTCCATCTTCACCTTCATCCCCTCGCTGCTCATGGAGACCTCGAAGCCGGGCGTCAACCAGAACCGGGAGTTGCTGCTCACCAGGACGTCATAAGGCGCGTTGATGAAGAGCTGGTACTGCATCTCGCTCTTCTCGGGCAGGAACTTGGCCTCTTCGACCTGACCGATGGTGAATCCCTGATAGCTGATGGGGGAACCCGCGCCCAGCGCGTTGGCATCCCGGCTGGACAGGGATAGCCGCAATCCCCTGGCATCCAGGGATGCCAGGGGCGGCCTGTCCAGCATGGCGTATTCGCTTCGCGCCGTGCCCTTCTTGCCGGGAGAAAGCTCGATATAGGCACCGGAGAGCAAGGTGCCAAGACCGGAAACGCCCTCACGCCCGACCCTGGGCTTGACCACCCAGAACTGGCTGTCTTTCTTGAGCATGCCGGCGGCGGCATTGGTCAGGCGAGCCTTGAGCACGGCATGGCTATAGTCCTCGCTGAGCTCCACCGTCTCGATACGGCCCACCTCCACTTCACGAGAACGGATCACCGTCTTGCCCGCCACTATGCCCTCGGCGGTCGCCACCGTCAGGGTGAAGCTCGGCCCTTGTGAATACCAGTGCTGGAACAGCATCCAGGCGCCGATGAAGAGGGCCAGCAAGGGCACCATCCAGATAGCGGCAGCCGAACTCATGAAATCAGAGCCCGGTTTCCACCTTGTCTTACGCTCACTCACGTTCGCGTTCTCCTTGTTGTAAATCCCAGATCAGGCGGGAATCGAAACTCATGGCAGCCACCATGGTGACCAGTACGACCCCGGCAAAGGCGACGGCCGCAGGGCCAGGGTAGATGGTCATCAGATTGTCCAGGCGGATGAGGCCGGCCAGGATGGCCACCACGAAGACGTCGATCATCGACCAGCGCCCCACAAATTCGGTCATGCGATAGAGCTTGAGCTTGCGCAGCGGCGAGGCCGACTGGCCACTTTGCACCGCAAAGCAGAGCCACAGCAGCGCCAGGATCTTCACCAGGGGTACCACCACGCTGGCGAAGAAGATGACGGCGGCGATGGGGTAGGACCCCATGGCCCACAGCAGTACCACCCCCCCCATGATGGTCGAGGGACTGTCATCCCCCAGAAAGACGGTATCCATGATGGGGTAAAGGTTGGCGGGAATATAGAGGATGATCGAGGTGACGAGCAGAGCCCAGGTGCGGTTCAGGCCACCCGGTTTGCGCTGGTGCAGGTGATCGCCGCAACGCACGCAGGTATGGGCATCCCCCTCATTCAGGGCGCCGCAAATGTGGCACCCCACCAGCCCGGACGCCAGGGCGCTGGCCTCGGGATCCACCTCTCGGGCGGCGGTCGGCCCGAACAGTCGCTGCCACAGCCACATCCGATCCAGAGAGGAGATCATCTTGATGAGCAGCAGGGTGTAGCCAACGAAGGCCCAGAACGACAGCCCCATTTTGATGTCGGCCATCCCCATCAGCTTGACCAGAGAGATGAGCACACCGATGAGGAAGACGTCCACCATCAGCCAGGGCTTGATCCGGCACAGCAGGCGGCCAAGGGAGCGCAGGGCCTTGCTGTGCAGATCATTGTCGAGGCGCCACAGCACCAGCATGATGGAACCGATGTAGACCAGCGGCAGGCCGATCAGGGTCAGGCTCAGCACCACTCCCAGAAACAGGTAACCCTGATCCACCAGGGTGGTGATGCACTGCAGGAAGGTCATCTCCTGCCCCACCCCCTTGGCCGAGAACGACATGAAGGTAAAGGCGTTGGAGAGCACGAACATGATAAGGGCGGCAAAGCCATAGGCGATGGGCCTGCGCTCCTGCTCCGGCAGATGACGAGTCAGGGTATGGCCGCAGCGCGGACAACTGCTCGTCTCCCCCACGGCCAGCTCGGTGGCCGGCACCAGCAGGTCACACTCTTCGCACGCCGTTGCGTCATGGGTATAGGTGGTTGGATGTTGGTGTGAAACCGGATGCAAATTGAGACCCCAGCGTGAGGCCCGCCACGGGGCCAGAACCGCCAATTATTGCAGCTGTTGCCCACGCCCACCAGCCCTGTCGTTGCACCATCCGCGGCGGGGATGAGAATGACTTTGACAAGGCAGTGACCATTTAGCACAATCAAACGCCACTTTTTTTCCGCGGGACAATAATTTATGACAACCGAATCCCCAAGCTACTCCACTATCGAGCAGGCCTTCTCCCTCGGGAACGGGCAAGATTCTGCCCTCAACTGGTTGCGCAAAAACCGTAGCCAGGTCGCCATCTTCCTGGTGAGCGGCATCAAGCTGGAGGGGACCATCAGCGGTTTTGACCAGTACAGCGTGCTGTTGACCGATGCCCATGGCAATCAGCAACTGGTCTACAAGGCCAAGATTTCCACCATTGCCATGCACTCCGGCCGTCCTGCCGTCAGCATCCAGCGGGCCCGCAAGCCACGGGTTTCCATGGCGCCGCGCCCCCATGGCGCACCCAGCCGTTATGACGACAACCAGGGTGGTGGCAGCGAGCAGTAAATCTCGCCCCCGCCCATCCTGACGGTGTCGCTGCGTCAGCCAGTGACATCTGCTCCCCACTCTCATGTTTCGCCTGTCCCGTATGAGAGTGGGGCTTCTCTCCCGAGCAGGTTGTTAACCCGCTCGTCTTCGTTACTCAGTAGGTCAACCCGACCGGTTTTCCCTCTCTGACCATGCAGACCTGCATGCCGGCCGCTTCACCGGCCTGTGCGCCTATGCCCGTGTCCTCGAACACCAGACATTGACCGGGCTCGGCCCCCAGGCGTCGCGCCACCAGCAGGAAGGTGTCTGGATGGGGTTTGTGCAGCTCCACGTCGTCGGCGGTGACCACCACGGGGAAATACCGATCCAGCCCTGTGTTACGCAGCACCGCTTCGGCATTGATACGGGGAGAGCCGGTCCCTATGCCCATGGGGATCCGGCCGTGATAGCGTTCCACCAGATCCAGCATGGCCGGGAAGGAGGTGGCCTTGTGCAGGTTGGCGACATAGTGTTCGGTCTTGCAGCGTGTCACCACCAGGGGATCCAGCGCGATCTGCTGCACTTCGGCCACCAGCAGGGCTATCTTGCGGCTGGGCATGCCTCCCAGCTCATAAAACCAGTCGGCGTCGAACCGAAAGCCAAACTCGCGGGCGGTGTGCTCCCAGGCGGCCAGGTGCAAGGGCATGGAGTCCACCAGAGTGCCGTCGAGGTCGAAAACCAGGCCTTGAAATCCGGATAGGGTCATGGTGCAGGATCTGTCTGTGAAAAATGGGCCCCCATTCTAGCCAGAGCGCGGGCGCATCGCCATGCGCCAGATGGCGAGAAACGCTTGCCACCTCATTTATACAGGGCGGCGTGGATCTGAAAGCCCGCACGTATACAGATCAGCATGGATCTGATGCCGGGCAGGCAGCCTCCACGCAGGTGTCAGCGATAGGCCAGGGTACAGGCCCGCCCTTGGGATTTGGCGTGATAGAGTGCCTGATCCGCCTGCTCGGTCAGGGTTTGCCACTCCTTGTCCGATGACGGGACCAGATAGCTGAACCCGATGCTGACGGTGAGTGTCGCCGCCACCCGGGAGGCCGGATGGGGAATCTGCAAGGCGTCAAGGCCGTGGTGGATCTGCTCCGCCAGCCGCTCCGCCTCTCCCGGCTGCGGTGAACACAGCAGGATGACAAACTCCTCCCCCCCATAGCGGGCCACCAGGTTGGTGCGCCGCCGCTCGGTGTCCTGCAGCAGTGCCGCCACCCGCTGCAGGCACTGATCCCCCTTGCCGTGGCCGAAGTGATCGTTGTAGGACTTGAACTCGTCCACATCGATCATCAGCACCGCCAGCACGCCCTGATGGCGGCGAGCCCGCTCCCACTCCCGTTCCATGGTGATGTCCCATTGGCGGCGGTTGGCGATGCCAGTCAGGGGATCTTCCAGAGACAGCAGAGAGAGGCGCCGGTTGGCCTCCTCCAGCGCCCGGTTGGTATCGGCCAGTTGCCGGGTCCGCTCCTGCACCCTCAGCTCCAGCTCCCGATTGAAGCGCTCAAGCTTCTCCTGGGTGCGCTGGCGGATCAGCAACTGGGAGAGCACGGCGGCATACTGCTTGAAGATCTCGCTCTGATACGCCTTGAGGGGGCGCCGCCAGAGCAGGTTGTCGGCGGCGATCCAGCCGATGGGGGTACTCCCGTCCCAGAGCGACACCATGGCGTTCCAGCCGCGACCCACCTCCTGCTTCTCGTAATAGAGAGGCGTGTCCTCCAGCACCAGGACATAGTCCTTGCGACGCAGCGCCTCCTGCACCGTGGGGTGATCCGGAATGGGGCTGATGAAATGGCGCTCGTCGATGAGCTCACCCGCCTCGTTGGTACCCCAGGTACCGTGCATGGTCTTGAATTCACTGTCAGTCAGGAAGATGGCGATGCGATCGAACTGCAACTCCTGGCGGGCCAGTGCCACCGCGTCGTGCAGCAGACGATCCTCGCTCTCGCAGCGGGAGAGCTTGACCCCCACCTGATGCAGCGCCTGCAGCATGCTGAGGAAGGAGTCCTGCAGGGCCTGGCTGCGCACGAGGTCTGCCTGGGTGTGGAGCCGCTGATCCCGCTCCAGATCCACCTGTCCCGCGAGTCGCCGACTCTCGAGCTCGGCGGCGAGATAATGCATGAGCAGCTGGATGCTCTGTTGCTGGCGTCTTGGCAGGCGATCGAGACGACGGCGGGTTTCCAGATAGACCACGGCCTCCAGCCCCTTGTGACGCTTGAGGGGGAAGCTGGCGCGCAGGCGCGGGATCTCGGGTTCGACGCTCTCCCGCTCCCAGATGGCACGGGTCGGCGCGATGGGCTCCACCAGCAACTGGCCGAGCGCAAGGGAACGTTCGATGAAGAGGATGGGCAACTCGAGGGAAGAGAGGACGTCAGCGCTCAGGCAGAGCAGACCCTGTTCCGGGCGATAGTGATAGAGCTGGGGCGTCGGAGCACGCAGCCACAGATAGATCTGTTCAGCCTCTGTTTTTTCCCTGACCGCAGACAAGGTCACTTCACAGAGATGTTCAAAACTGGTGAAGTGCTCCGGATCCCATTCTTCCATGCCAAATCATCCTTGGTTGTATCCAAGCGAGTATATCGGCAAAGCCCGGCCATTAATTGACCGGGCAATCAAAAGCGAGATCCAGAGCCCAGTTTTTACAACAGATTCAATGCCTGCATGGCACTGCGGATGCGCTCGCGGGTGGCCTCGGAGAGCGGCATCACCGGCAGACGGCACTCTTCGCTGCACAGACCCAGCAGAGAGACCGCATACTTGGCCCCTGCGGGGCTCGGCTCGGCGAACATGGCCTGGTGCAGCGGAATGAGCTTGTCCTGCAATTCGCGGGCAGCTTGCCACTCACCGGCCAGCGCCAGGTTCTGCACCTCGGCCACCAGCTTGGGGGCCACGTTGGCCGTCACCGAGATGCAACCCTGGCCACCACCGATGTTGTAGGCCACGGCGGTGGCATCTTCACCGGAGAGCCAGGCAAACGGCTTCTTGATGAGCTGGCGTTCAACCCAGGGGCGGGCCAGATCACCGGTGGCATCCTTCACGCCGGCAATGCGCGGCAACTCGGCCAGACGGGCCAGGGTCGCCGGCTGCACGTCAACGATGGCGCGGGGCGGAATGTTGTAGACGATGATGGGTTTGGTGGTGGCGTCGTGCACCGCCTTGAAGTGGTGATAGAGCCCTTCCTGATTGGGGCGGTTGTAGTAACCGGCCACATGCAGGGTGGCATCCGCCCCCATCTGCTCGGCATAGCGGGTGTATTCAATGGCTTCAACCGGGTTGTTGGAGCCTGCACCTGCGATCACGGGAATGCGCCCGGCCACCAGCTTGACCACCAGCTCCACCACGCGGCAATGCTCATCGTGGGTCAGGGTCGGGCTCTCCCCGGTCGTGCCGACCGGCACTATACCATGGGTTCCCTGCTCTATGTGCCACTCCACCAGGCGAGCCAGTGCGGCCTCGTCCAGCTGGCCCTGTCGAAATGGGGTGATCAGGGCAACTATCGAACCTTGAAACATGGGATTTCCTTCTCCTAAACAGATGGATTGGTCAATAAAAAGCCCCGGTACGGGAGTCGCTACCGGGGCTTGAATCGTCTCAGGGATGAGAGGTTACGCGCGCACGCCAGCAGGCCCGATTGTCAGGCTGTGTTTATGCTTTCGTTTCGATACGCATGACCGCATTGCATCATCTCTGGGTAAATAAGGCGTCTGGGCATATTTCGGGAACACGGCATAAATGTCAAGGCGAAAGCGGCCATGTATAATGGCCGCCCAAAAATGCGTGGAGAGACCCAATGAGCCGTCCTGTCAGTGCCGTCAGTCAGATGCTGGAACGTAACCAAGCCCTCTTTGTCGGCAAGCGGCTGTTGGTGTGCGGTGCCCTGGAGGATGATTATCCTCGTCAACTGGCCGAGCTGGCACAAAGCCTGACCGTCTTCACCACGGATTACTGCTATTACCGCACCCAGCAGGCCGTTCTGGGAGACGCCATCCTGTTCGATCACCAGCTGGGTGGCGCCCCCCGATTCGATGCCCTGCTGCTGCTGATGCCCAAGGCCAAGGCCGAGGCGCAATACCTGCTGGCCATGATGACGCCGCAGCTCGCAAGCGGGGCCGACCTGTTCCTCGCCGGCGAGAACCGGGGCGGCATCAACGGGGCAGACAAGCTGCTGGCACCTTATGGCGAGAAACCGATCAAACGCGACTCTGCGCGCCGCTGCTCTCTCTACCACGGCACGTTCGACAAACCGGTTGTCCCCTTCGAGCTGGACGCCTGGTTCAGTCGCTATGAGTGCCAGGCGGGCGACACCACCCTGACCGTCATGGCCCTGCCCGGGGTCTTCAGTGCAGACGGCCTGGATCTCGGCACCCAGATGCTGCTGGCGAGCCTCCCCCCCGTGACGGGCAAGCTGCTCGACTTTGGCTGCGGCGCCGGCGTCATCGGTTCCGTGCTGGCCAAGCGCAACCCGGCCCTGGCTGTCACCATGGTGGATATCAATGCCCTGGCACTGGAGTCCAGCCGCCGAACCCTGGCGGTCAACGGTCTGAGCGGACGTGTTCATGCCTCCGATGTCTATTCCGACATTGCCGAAACATTCCAACAGATTGTCTCGAATCCCCCCTTCCATGCCGGGCTCAAGACCTTCTACGCCGCCACCGAAACCTTCCTGGCAAAGGCACCTGAGTACCTGACCGCAAATGGCGCCCTGACCATAGTCGCCAATGCCTTCCTGCGATACCAGCCTATACTCGATGCGCACTTCAAACAGACCGAGGTGATCGCGGGCGATGCCAAATTCAAGGTGTATCTGAGCAAAGCTTAAAGAAGTGCAACGGTTGTAATAAAACAAGTAGAGAGTGCCAGACGGGATCTGTTAAGGTACCAAGAAAACGTTTACCACCCCTTTAGGGGTGTTTTTTTTCGCAGCAACATGAAAACCTTTTCAACATCATGATCTCAGGGAGAGAACGACGATGGCAGGCATACTCACCATGATACTGGCAGGCGGTGAAGGTACCCGACTGCAACCGCTGACCACCACCCGCAGCAAACCCTCCGTACCCTTTGGCGGCAGTTACCGGTTGATCGACTTCGTGCTCAACAACTTCGTCAACGCCGACTTCCTGCGCATCTATGTACTCACCCAGTTCAAGTCCCAGTCCCTTTACCTGCACATGAAGAAGGGCTGGAACATCGTCGGCATCACGGATCGCTTCATCGACCCCATTCCGGCCCAGATGCGAATGGGCAAACGCTGGTATGACGGCACCGCAGACGCCATTTACCAGAACCTGCGCTTCATCGAGATCTCCGACCCCGAGCACGTCTGCATCTTCGGCTCCGATCACATCTACAAGATGGACGTGAGCCAGATGGTGAGCTTTCACAAGCAGAAAGCGGCCGCCCTGACCGTCGCGGCACTGCGCATGCCCATCGAGGAAGCAAGCGCCTTCGGGGTGATCGAGGTGGATCAGGAAGGGCGCATGATTGGCTTTGAAGAAAAGCCCCGTCACCCGAAACACATCCCCGGCGACCCCACCCAGGCCCTGGTCTCCATGGGCAACTACATCTTCGAGACCGAGGCCCTCTATCGGGAGCTCAAGCGGGATGCCGCCGAGGAGAACTCCAGTCACGATTTCGGCAAGGACATCATTCCCAGCCTGTTCCCCCGTGCCCCCGTCTATGTCTACGACTACAGCACCAACGTGATCCCGGGCGAGAAGCCCAACGTCTACTGGCGCGATGTGGGGACGCTCGACTCTTACTGGCAGGCACACATGGACCTAGTGGCCGACGATGCCCCCTTCTCTCTCTACAATCGCAAGTGGCCGCTGCACACCCATTACCCGCCCCTGCCCCCCGCCACCTTCATCGATACCGACGACTGCAAGGTCAAGATCGCCAACTCCCTGATCTCCGGTGGCTGCTTCATTCAGGGCAGCCAGATCCAGCGATCCATACTGGGATTTCGCTGCAACATAGGCCCCTGCAGCCACATCAGTGAATCCGTGCTGCTGGGGGATGTGAAAATCGGCGAAGGTTGCTCCATTCGCCGCGCCATCATCGACAAAAACGTTGAAATTGCACCCGGCACCGTGATCGGTGAGAATCTGGACCATGACAGAGAGCGGTTTACCGTATCCGAAGGCGGTATCGTCGTGGTACCTAAGGGAGCAAGAGTTGGCTATTAACCCACTGAAAATCCTGTTTGTAGCCTCGGAGGTTGAGGGGCTGGTGAAGACCGGGGGCCTGGCGGATGTGGCCAAGGCCCTGCCGCAGCATCTAGCCCGTCAGGGGCACGATGTGCGCATCATTATGCCCTTCTACAAGACCATCAAGCGCCGGGACGAGGCCACCCTCCTCGCCTCGCGCTGGCTCCCCACCCCCCAGGATCGCAGTGATATAAGCTATCGCATCCATCAGCTGGAACTGGACGGGATCTGCGTCTATCTGCTCGATTGCCCGCACTATTTCGACCGCCCCCAGCTCTATGCCGAGAACAACCAGGCCTATCCCGACAACGGTGAACGCTTTGCCTTTCTGGCCGCGGCGGCCCTGCATGCGTGCGAACAGCTGGGTTTCGCTCCCGACATCGCCCACTGCAACGACTGGCACACCGGTCTGCTGCCGCTGCTGCTGAAAACCCGTCATGCCCACAACCCCTTCTTCCAGCGCACCCGGTCGGTCATCAGCATTCACAACGCGGCCTTTCAGGGGGTATTCGATCGCCAGCAGTTCTGGGCCGTGCCGGAAATCCACGACTACGAGCAGCGCATCAACTACGACTATGGTCACATCAATCTGCTCAAGTGCGGTGTGCTCTACGCAGACAAGATCAATGCGGTCAGCCCCAACTACGCCAGCGAGCTGCTGACGCACCTGGGCGCTCACGGCATGGCCAGCGTATTCCAGCAGCGGGCTGCTGACCTGCGTGGCATCCTCAACGGCTGTGACTATCAGGACTGGGATCCCGCCTTCGATCCTCTGTTGCCCGCCACCTATGATGCCGACAACCTGGATGGCAAACACACCTGCAAGCGCATCCTGCAGCAGGAGACGGGGCTCCCCGTCGGCAACCTCCCCATCTATGGCATGGTGTGTCGACTGACCGAGCAGAAAGGAGTACACCTGCTCATCCCGGCGCTGGACAAGTTCTTGCAACATCAGGTCCAGGTAGTGATCGTGGGCTCCGGTGATCCCTCTCTCGCCGCCCAGTTGCAAAGCATTGCCCAGCAGCATCCCGACAAGTTTGCCTTCATCAATGCCTATGACGACCGTCTGGCCCACCTGGTGGAGGCCGGCGCCGACTTCTTCCTGATGCCTTCTCTGTTCGAGCCATGCGGGCTCAACCAGATGTACAGTCTGGCCTATGGCACCCTGCCCCTGGTTCGGGCTGTCGGCGGATTGAAAGATACCGTCGTGGACTGGGATGCCGACCCGACGCACGCGACCGGTTTCTGCTTCAACGATCCCACTGCCAGCACCTTGCTCGATGCCATGCGCCGCAGCCTGCTCCATTATCTGCAGGAGCCGGCACGTTTTGCCCGTGTGCAGCACCACGCCATGAACACCCGCTTCGACTGGGCAGACTCCGTCATCCTGTACGAACAGATGTATCAGGATGCGCTGGCCACCGTCTGACGCCGATTGCTGAAGTTTTGTGCCCTTGGCACGCCTTTATCCGTCAACAGCGAAAAAAGTCCCCTTTGGCTGTTGACGCCCCCCCAAAACTCTATAGAATCCCCCACCGCAGTGATGCGAAGGTGGCGGAATTGGTAGACGCGCTAGCTTCAGGTGTTAGTGTCCCACGGATGTGAGGGTTCGAGTCCCTCTCTTCGCACCATACTGCAACATGCTCTTATCAGACGGCATGTAAATTCAGACTGATAACCCGATGTGCGAAGGTGGCGGAATTGGTAGACGCGCTAGCTTCAGGTGTTAGTGCCCCCCGGGTGTGAGGGTTCGAGTCCCTCTCTTCGCACCATGCTTTTGTCAGACAGCATGTAAATCCAGACTGATAACCCGATGTGCGAAGGTGGCGGAATTGGTAGACGCGCTAGCTTCAGGTGTTAGTGCCCCCCGGGTGTGAGGGTTCGAGTCCCTCTCTTCGCACCATGCTTCTGGCATGTAAAACACAGAAAATGCGCTCCAACCGCATTTAAAAACCAGCTGGAGAAAATCAGTGTGCGAAGGTGGCGGAATTGGTAGACGCGCTAGCTTCAGGTGTTAGTGTCCCACGGATGTGAGGGTTCGAGTCCCTCTCTTCGCACCATCATTCTGCAAAGGCCCGTTACGAGAGTAAGGGGCCTTTTGTGTTTTCATGCCCCATGGCTATGCTGTTGAAGATGCTGCGCCACCACGGGGGTTTTCCCATGATCCTGGATACCGATATTCACAACTTCTATGAGCATCTGGTGCTCAAGGAGATAGAAAAACAGGGGTTGGCTCGAACATTGACCCCCTATCAGCTGGCAGACCTCTGCTGCCTGACACTCAACCAGCTTCCTTCCCACTACATCCGCCACGATGTCGACATGATCTACTTCACGACAGACGCCGAACGCAGCGAAATGGAGAAGAAGGTCATCGCCTCCCTGCGCCAGGCCTACGACAAGATCCAGGCCGTCCCCACTCGCCAGGCTTAATGCCAGCCCTGCTGCCAGAGCAGAGTGACGACCCCTGTCATTCCCGCAACCGGCAGCAGGATCAACACCGGTCTCAGCCTGGGTTCCAGCATGACCCAGGCAGCCAGCAAGAACCCCAGGCTCCAGAACCCGTATTCCTTCTCCTGACCCCAGACCAGCACCGCCAGAAGGGCGGCCAAGAGCAGAGCGCGTGCTATCCAGTTCATTGGCATTGGTCCGAAAAAGATTAATGATAACTATTATCATCTTTGGTGTTGTCATCTGCAATCGAACTTGCCTATGGATCTCCGGCTATCAAACGGTGTCGATTGAACAGTGAAAAATGCCGATTAGATCAACTATTTTGTGGGATTTTAAAATTTTAAAGCTGTTTTGCCGAATGAGCAGGGATTTTACACCTCTGCTTTATGGTAGATTGCGCCCTCTTTTGGTAAGCCTCTCGGGATCGACACATCCGCAGGACGAGAGGGGCTGACCTTGGCGAGCAAGAGTTTAGGGAGCGTCTATGCAAAACCAACAACACCACATCCGATTGCCGGGTATGTCGCAAGTATTTGCCTGCCTGGCCATTTTCCTGGCCCTGGCCTTCTCCTTCACCAGCGTGCTGGATCTGCCAATCCAGCTGGCACTGTTCATCGCCTGGTTCGTCATCATGGGACTCGGCATCAAGCTCGGCCACGATTACAAATCCCTGGAGCAGGCGGCAGTCGACGGCGTCGCCAAGGGGATGGGGGCCATCCTGATACTGATCTCCGTCGGTGCTCTGGTGGGCACCTGGATTGCCGGCGGCATCGTCCCCAGCATCATCTACTTCGGCCTCAAGGTGATACACCCCTCCATCTTCCTGCTGGCGACCCTGATCATCTGCTCTCTCACCTCGCTGGCCACCGGCACCTCCTGGGGCTCGGCGGCCACCGCCGGCATCGCCATGATGGGCATAGGCCACAGCCTGGGGGTACCCGCGCCGCTGGTAGCCGGTGCCGTGCTCTCCGGAGTCTACTTCGGTGACAAGCTCTCCCCGCTCTCCGACTCCGTGGTGCTGGCCTCTACCATGTCCAACGTCGACGTGATGGAACACATCAAGGGGATGCTGCCCATAAGCCTGTTCTCCTACGTCATCACCGCCGCCCTGTTCACCGTGGTCGGCATGCAGTATTCCGGCAACGTCAGCCTGGAGCAGGTCAATCTGGTGATGGACGCCCTCGACAAGCAGTTCAACATCACCCCCATGGCCATAGTGCCCGTTGTGCTGGTGCTGGGCCTGTTGGCCAACCGCAAGCCCGCCTTCCCGGTGATAAGCTTCGGCGCCTTGCTGGGTCTTGTCTGGGCCATCGTCTTCCAGGACATGGATCCGGTGAAGGCAATGCACTCCGCCTACAGCCCGTTTGCCATCACCTCAGGCGTCGACTTCATCGACAACATCCTGGGCCGTGGCGGCATGGAGTCCATGCTGGGTTCCGTGGCCGTCATCATCTTCGGCTTGGGCTTCGGCGGTCTGCTGGAGAAGGTCGGCATCCTGGAAGTGATCGCCAGCGCCTTCGAGAAGCGCATCAACAGCGCCGGCAGCCTGACCAGCCACACCATCGGCACCGCCTTCCTGGCCAACGTGTTCGGTTCCGCCATGTATGTATCGCTGATCCTGACCCCCAAGATCATGGCCAAGAACTACGACAGACTGGGGCTTGCGCGCAAGAACCTCTCCCGCAACGCCGAGTTTGGCGGCACCCTCACCTGCGGCATGGTGCCCTGGAGCGACAACGGCATCTTCATGGCAGGGGTCCTCGGGGTAGCGACCCTCGACTACCTGCCCTACATGTGGCTCAGCTTCACCTGCATCATAGTGACCATCACCCTCGCCTATCTGGGCAAGGGAGTGAACCGTGTACCGGTCACAGAGGCGGTGACAACCCGCTAATTTCCGTAAAAACAACGACAAAGGCGCCATCACGGCGCCTTTTGTCTGGGTGCGATTCGAGGTTAAGCTGGCACCCACCTTGATCCCACGTGGCAGGACGCCCAGATGAACTTCACCTTTCGCCAGATCCGCTATTTCGTGGCGGTGGCCGACAGCTTCTCGGTGAGCCGGGCAGCCGCCGAGCTGCACATCTCCCAGTCGGCGGTCACCAGCGCCATCCGCGAGCTGGAGACCGAGCTCGGCGCCGCCCTGTTCGAGCGCAACCCGCGCGGCGTCAGCCTCACCACCCAGGGCCACCAGTTTCTGCTGCACGCCCGTCGCATCCTAAGCGCCATGACCGAAGCCAGCCACTCCCTCAAGGCGGTGGCCCAGCAGGATCAGGGGCGGCTTACCATAGGCGTAACCCCCCTGGTTGCTGGCTACTACCTGTCGGAAGCGCTCGGCCGCTTTCACCGCGCCTTCCCGGCGGTACAGATCGAGGTGAAGGAGGATGAGCAGCCCTATCTCGAACACCAGATCGTCAACGGCGAGGTGGATGTGGGGATCCTGATGACCAACCGCACCATCCGCCAGGAGGCGTTCGATACCGAGCTGCTGACCCGCTCGCCGCTGCGGGTCTGGCTCGCCGCCAACCCCCCCTCTGCGCCGAGTCGACCCTCTCCCTCAAGGCGCTCGGCGAGGAGCCCATGATCTCGCTGACCGCCGACCAGCTGGACCAGATCATCGGCGGCGGCCTGCGCCGCTACGGCATCTCGCCGCGCATCGTGCTGCGTACCGCCTCGGTGGAAGCGGTGCGCAGCCTGGTGGCGAGCCAGCTCGGGCTCGCCCTCCTGCCGGACTTTGCCTACCGCCCCCCGTCGCTGGAGCAGGAGCGGGTCGAGGCCCGCGCCATCAAGGAGCCCATCCCCGCCATCGACATCGGTCTGGTGTGGCGGCGCGGCTCGCGCCTTGACTGGGCCGCACGCGAGTTCATCGACATCGCCAGAGATCAGAGCCGGCTGCGGGCCCGCCAGCACCTCCCCCGCTAGGACTGAGCCTGAACAGCCGTGACTCCGGCAAAAAAATCAGATTCATCTGCACTCGATATCGATTTTACAGATACCAAAGCCGCTAAAAATTGAAATTCTCATTGCTCACGGCTTCTCCTACGCTCATGACTGGTTAACAGGATGTTAATTGTCAGCGTGGCATCACAACCGTGCCCGCCCCAGCAAGGAGAGCAAGATGAAACTGACCCCCCTCACCCTGGCCCTGATCCCCGCCCTGCTGGCAGGCCAGGTCCAGGCTGCCCCCACCACCCTCGGCAAGGGTGAAGGCCAGCTCAACATCGTGGCCTGGGCCGGCTACGTGGAGCGCGGCGAGACCGACAAGAACTACGACTGGGTGACCGGCTTCGAGAAAGAGACCGGCTGCAAGGTCAACGTCAAGACGGCCGCCACCTCGGACGAGATGGTGGCGCTGATGAACGAGGGGGGCTTCGATCTGGTGACCGCCTCCGGTGACGCCAGCCTGCGCCTCATCGCCGGCGGCAAGGTGCAGGCGCTCAACCTGGCGCTCATCCCGAGCTACAGCAAAATTGATCCCCGCCTGCAGAATGCCCCCTGGCACACGGTGGACGGCAAGCACTACGGCGTGCCCTACCAGTGGGGCGGCAACATCTTGATGTACAACACCAAAGTGTTCCCCAAGGCGCCCGACTCCTGGAGCGTGGTGTTCGAGGAGCAGACCCTGCCGGACGGCAAGTCCAACAAGGGGCGGGTACAGGCGTTCGACGGCCCCATCCACATCGCCGATGCCGCCCTCTATCTGATGAGCCACCAGCCGGCGCTCGGCATCAAGGATCCTTACGAGCCCAACGAAGATCAGTACAAGGCCGCCCTCGACCTCCTGCGCCAGCAGCGCAAGCTGGTGGGACGCTACTGGCACGATGCCTTCGTCCAGATCGACGACTTCAAGAACGAGGGGTGGTGGCCTCCGGCTCCTGGCCGTTCCAGGCCAATACCCTGATCGCCGACAAGCAGCCTATCGCCACGACGGTGCCCAAGGAGGGCGTCACCGGCTGGGCCGATACCAGCATGGTGCACAGCGAGGCGAAGAACCTCACCTGTGCCTATCAGTGGCTGGAGCACTCCCTCAACAACAAGCTGCAGGGGGATCTCGCCTCCTGGTTCGGCTCCGTGCCCGTGGTACCGGCCGCCTGCGAGGGCAATGCCCTGCTCGGGAAAGAGGGGTGCAAGACCAACGGCATCGACAACTTCGATCGGGTTCACTTCTGGCGTACCCCTGTCTCCCAGTGCAAGAGCCAGGGAACCTGCGTGCCCTACTACCGCTGGGTCTCGGACTATATCGCCATCCTGGGTGGCCGCTGAGGTGCCTCAGTAAATGCCGATATGGGGCCGGACAGGAGTCCGGCCCGCTTCCCACACAGACAAGGACGTCCCATGAATGCCGTACAATTTGACCGGGTCAGCCGCCACTATGGCGAGGTGAAGGCGGTCGACGACATCTCCTTCCAGATCCCGGCTGGCGAGTTTTTCACCCTGCTGGGGCCGAGCGGTTCCGGCAAGACCACCTGCCTGCGGATGATTGCGGGCTTCGAATACCCGAGCGAGGGGGAGATCCGGCTGTTCGGCGAGCCCTGCTCCACCGTGCCCCCCTACGATCGCAACCTCAATACCGTGTTTCAGGACTACGCCCTGTTTCCCAACATGGATGTGCGCGACAACATCGGCTATGGCCTGATGCTCAAGGGCGTCGCCAAGGCGGAGCGTTACCGCAAGGTGGACGAGATGCTGGAGCTGGTGCGCCTGCCCGGCGTCGGCAACCGCAAGCCGGGCCAGCTCTCCGGCGGCCAGCGCCAACGCATCGCCATCGCCCGGGCACTGATCAACCAGCCGCGCATCCTGCTGCTGGACGAACCGCTCGGGGCGCTCGACCTCAAGCTGCGCGAGCAGATGCAGCTCGAACTGAAAGCCTTGCAGCGCCAGCTCGGCATCACCTTCATCTTCGTCACCCACGATCAGCAGGAGGCGCTCTCCATGAGCGACCGGATCTGCATCTTCAATCAGGGCAAGATCGAGCAGATCGCCGCGCCGGATACTGTCTACGACGCCCCCGCCACGCCCTTCGTCGTTCGCTTCGTCGGCACCGTCAACCTGTTCGAGGGGGAGCAGGCCCGCCGTCTGTGCGGCGATGAGCGCCAGATGATGGTGCGCCCGGAGCGGATCCGCCTCGCCGAGGCCGGCACACCGGGCTGGTCCGGGGAAGTGCGCGAGGTGGAGTATCTCGGCCCCTTCGTGCGCTACCGGGTCGATCTCGGCGAGCAGCTCGAGCTTATCGTCAACCACCCCAACGAGGGCCAGGCCCGCCTGCCCCGTGGCGCCCGGGTCAGCCTCAGCTGGCCGGAGCAGGCGATCCATCGCCTGCACACCGCCCCTCAGAGAGCTCAACCATGAGCGCCCCCCACAGTGCGAGCCTTGCCATGAGCCAACCCACTGCCCCCCTCTCCTATCGGCCGCTGCGGCGCCTTTCCACCCTGCTCTACGGGCGGCCGGGTCTGTTGCTGGCCGTCCTGCTCGGGCCGCCGCTGCTCTGGCTTGGCATCATCTATGTCGGCTCCCTGCTGATGCTGCTCTCCAACGCCTTCTTCGGGCTGGACGAGTTCAGCGGCCAGATCCGCCACGAACTGGGGCTGCAGAACTTCGTCGCCCTGCTGCGGGCGGAGAACCTGGACGTGATCCTGCGCACCGTCGGCATGTCGCTGCTAGTGACTCTGGCCTGCGCCCTGCTCGGCTTTCCGGTGGCCTACTACATGGCGCGCTACACCAGCGGCAAGACCCGGGCCCTGTTCTACGTCGGCATCATGCTGCCGCTCTGGTCCAGCTATCTGGTGCGGGTCTACGCCTGGAAGCTGATCCTGGCCAAGGAGGGGGTCATCAGCTGGCTGGTAGATACTCTGGGACTGGACTGGCTGCTGGACGCCACCCTCTCGCTGCCGGTGATCGGGGGACCGTCGCTGTCGTTCTCGCGCATCGGCACCTTCATCGTGTTCGTCTACGTCTGGCTGCCCTTCATGATCCTGCCCATCCAGGCGGCGGTGGAGCGGATCCCGCGCTCCCTGCTGGAAGCGAGCGGCGATCTCGGCGCCACCCCGGCCCAGACCTTTCGTACCCTGATCCTGCCGCTGGCCCTGCCCGGCGTGGTGGCGGGCTCCATCTTCACCTTCTCCCTGACGCTGGGGGACTACATCATCCCCGGCATCATAGGCAACTCCACCATGTACATAGGTCAGGTGGTCTACATGCAGCAGGGCACGGCGGGCAACCTGCCCTTCGCCGCCGCCTTCTCGCTGGTGCCGATCCTCATCATCGCCATCTACCTGACCATCGCGAAACGCTTGGGGGCCTTCGATGCGCTCTAATACTTCCATGAAACGGGACCATGGCAGCCAGCCCTCCGGCCTGCTCAAGTACGCGGCCATCGGCGGCCTCTTGTTCCTGCACTTCCCGATCCTGTTCATCTTCCTCTACGCCTTCACCAGCGAGAGCAAGAGCTATCAGTTCCCACCGCCCGGGCTCACCCTCAAGTGGTTCGAGGTGACCCTCAACCGCCCCGACGTATGGCGCGCCATCCAGCTATCGCTGGAGGTAGCGGGGCTGGCGACGCTGGCCGCCATGGTGCTCGGCACCCTGGCGGCGGGGGCCATCGCCCGCAGCCGCTTCTTCGGCCAGGAGGTGGTATCGCTGTTGCTGGTACTGCCCATCGCCCTGCCCGGCATCGTCACCGGCATCGCGCTGCGCTCCGCCTACGGGGTGATGGAGATCCCTTTCAGCTTCTGGACCATCGTGATCGGTCACGCCACCTTCTGCGTGGTGGTGGTCTACAACAATGCCCTGGCGCGCTTTCGCCGCACCAACCAGAGCCTCATCGAGGCGTCGATGGATCTCGGTGCCGACGGCTTCCAGACCCTGCGCTACGTGATCCTGCCCAATCTGGCCACGACACTGCTGGCGGGGGGCATGCTGGCGTTTGCCCTGAGCTTTGACGAGGTGATCGTCACCACCTTCACCGCCGGCCAGCAGACCACGCTGCCGATCTGGATGTATCAGGAGCTGATCCGGCCACGGGACAGGCCGGTCACCAACGTGGTGGCCCTCATCATAGTGGCCTTCACCACCATTCCCATTCTGCTTGCCTACTATCTCACCCGCGACGGCCAGGACGTTGCCGGCAGTGGCAAATAACGACTCAACGCGTGCGCAAGGATGCAACCATGAAACTCTCTACCCAACTTTTGATCGACGGTCAGTTCGTCACCGGTGACGGCCAGGCCGAGCCCATCCTCAACCCGGCCACCGGGGAGTTCATAGCCTCCGTGCCAGAAGCCTCGTTCGAGCAGGTGAACCGGGCGGTGAACGGCGCCCAGCGCGCCTTCGCCCAGTGGAGCCGCACCACCCCGGCCCAACGCAGCACCCTGCTGCTGCGCCTGGCCGATGCCATCGAGCGCCACGCCGAGGAGTTTGCGGCGCTCGAATCCCTCAACTGCGGCAAGCCCTATCTGGCGGTGCTCAATGACGAGCTGCCCGCGGTGGTGGACTGCTTCCGTTTCTTCGCCGGCGCCGCCCGCTGCCTGCAGGGGCCACTGGCGGGGGAGTACATCGAGGGGCACACCAGCATGATCCGCCGCGACCCCATCGGGGTGGTGGGCAGTATCGCCCCCTGGAACTATCCGTTGATGATGGCGGCCTGGAAGATGGCCCCGGTGCTCGCCGCCGGCAATACGGTGGTGCTCAAGCCCTCCGAACAGACCCCGCTCACCGCCCTGCGCCTGGCGGAGCTCGCCAGCGAGCTCTTCCCGCGCGGCGTCATCAACATCGTCTGCGGCCGGGGCGAGAGCGTGGGGGCGCCGCTGGTGGAGCACCCGCTCGTGCGCATGGTGTCGCTCACCGGTGACATCGCCACCGGTCAGAAGATCCTGCAGAGCGCCGCCCGCACCATGAAGCGCACCCACCTGGAGCTTGGCGGCAAGGCGCCGGTCATCATCTTCGACGATGCAGACCTGGAGGCCGTGGTGGCGGGCATTCGCACCTTCGGTTTCTACAACGCCGGCCAGGATTGCACCGCCGCCTGCCGCATCTACGCCCAGGGCAAGATCTACGACAAGTTTGTCGCCGCCATGACCGAGGCGGTCGCCTCCATCAAGGTGGGCGGTCCGCGCGAGGAGGGGGTGGAGATGGGGCCGCTCATCTCGGACCGGCAGCGCAACCGGGTGGCCAGCTTCGTGGAGCGGGCCCAGAGCAGCGGTCACGTGGAGGTGACGGCGGGGGGCAAGATCCGCCCCGGCAACGGCTTCTTCTTCGAGCCGACCCTGATCGCCCACGCCCGTCAGGAGGATGAAATCGTGCGCCGGGAGGTGTTCGGCCCGGTGGTGTCGGTGACCCGCTTCAGCGACGCCGAGCAGGTGGTGCAGTGGGCCAACGACTCGGACTACGGCCTCGCCAGCTCGGTCTGGACCAAGGATCTGAGCCTTGCCAGCAAGGTGGCCAGCCACCTGCAGTACGGCTGCACCTGGATCAACACCCACTTCATGCTCACCTCCGAGATGCCCCATGGCGGCATGAAGATGTCCGGCTACGGCAAGGATCTCTCCCTCTACGCGCTGGAGGACTACACGGTGCCGCGGCATATCATGGTCAAGCTCTAGGCTCCACTCCGTCCCCCTGAAAACAAGATGGCCCCAAGGGGCCATCTTGTTTTGCATCAGGTCTGTGCATCCCTGCTGTGCACCGACGCAGCGTCACCATTCACCCGACCTCGACCCGCATCAACGTCATGACAGCCGCCACAACCAGTGGTGATCCAGAATCAGCAGACCAAACAGCAGCATCAGGTGATAGATGGAGAAACGGAAGGTGCGCATCGCCTGGCCGGGGCGCTTCTCATATTTCAACAACCAGCCATGCCAGCAGAATCCGAGGTTCAGCCCCAGACTGCCGACCAGGTAGACAAGCCCCGACATGCCGATCAGATAGGGCAGCAGACAGACGAGCGTCAGGATCAGCAGATAGAGCAGGATGGCGGTCTTGGTGAAATCGGCGCCGTGGGTGACGGGCAGCATGGGAATGTCGGCACCGGCATAGTCATCGCGCCGATGGATGGCCAAAGACCAGAAATGGGGCGGCGTCCAGGTAAAGATGATCATCACCAGCAGCCAGGGCTCGGCCGAAAGCTGCCCCGTGATGCTGGTCCAGCCCAAGAGCGGTGGCATGGCTCCCGCCAATCCGCCGATAACGATATTCTGCGGCGTGGCCCGCTTCAGCAGCAGGGTATAGACGACCGCATAGCCGAACAGGCTGGCCAGGGTTAGCCAGGCAGTCAGGGGATTCACGCCCCAATGGAGCAGAACAAACCCCGACAGCGCCAGACAGATCGCAAAACTCATCGCCTGCCCCGGCGTGATCCGTCCCATGGCGACCGGGCGCCAGCGCGTTCTTGGCATCCGGGCATCGATGCCGCTATCCAGAGAATGGTTCATGGCCGCCGCCCCGGCAGCGAGCAGTCCAATCCCCGCCAGGCCCAGTATCATTTCGTCCAGAGAGGCGCGTGTCGGCTCGGCCAGCAGCATGCCCACCCAGGCGGTCAGGAGCAGCAGGGCGACCACCTTTGGTTTGGTCAACTGACAATAATCGCGCACCCGACGGAGGGCAAAGCGCTGTGCCCGCCCTCTCCCATTCATGTCCGGCTCCTGACCATCCCAGGGGGTCGCAAGGGGTCGTGATGAGGCACAGAGAGCCTCCCGCGCGCCAGCACACAGCAAACCAGAAGGTGGGCTGCCACCAGATTGTGCGCAAGGGCGTTGGCCAGTGGCAGGGCCAGATGGACGTTCGCCAATCCCAAGGCAATCTGCACGGTCAGCAGACCCAGCAACAACCAGCCAAACCCTCTCAGGGGGGTCCGCTGGCAGAGCAGCGCGAGGGCGAAAGCCCCCACCAGCAAGGCCGTGGTCAGCGCTCCCAGGCGATGGGCGATGTGAATGGTCTGGCGCGCCTCCTTGCCCAGCACGCCGAACTCATAGCTGGCGTGCCCCAGGGGGAGGTGAAAGGCTTGCGCCCAATTCAGCTCTGCCTGCCAGTTGCCCTGGCACAAGGGAAACTCCACACACGCCATGGCCGCATAGTTCGCCGACGTCCAGCCCCCCAGCGCGATCTGCAGCAGCAGCACGCCACAGGCCATGCTGCCAAGCCAGGACACACCCTGGTGTACGGGCGGGGGTGAAGGGAAGCCTGCCAATTCGGCCCGATAGAGCCAAAGCAAGGTCAGGATGGCGAAGCCACCCAGCAGATGAGTGGTCACCACCAGGGGATGCAGGGCCAGGGTCACCGTCCACATACCCAGCGTCGCCTGACCCGCAACCAGCACCAGCAAGATAAGCGAGAGGTGGCGCAGTCGGCCGCCTGTACGCCAGCCCAAGCCGGACAGGAGCACAATCACGCCTCCCAGCACCCCGGCGAAGTAGCGATGCACCATCTCGCTGCGCGCCTTGTGAGGAACAAGCGGGCTGGCCGGATAGCGCTGTGCCGCCAGTTCCGCATGCTCGGCGCGGGGAATGGCAAGGGAACCATAGCAACCTGGCCAATCGGGGCAAGCCAGCCCGGCATCCGTCAACCGGGTATAAGCACCGAGCGCGATGACCAGAACTGCCAGCACAATGGCCGCGGAGGCCAGCCTCTTGTGCATCTTCATATGCCGCCTCGCTGACCGTGCAGTAACCAGAAGATGCGAGTCCCATGCCGGCTGCATCGTCACTGCACCCCACGCTGATACTTGAGCAGTTGCTGCAGATCCGACAGTACCGCCTTGCCAAGCAACGGCCAGGTCGTCGTGCTGCCGGGTACCTCGTAACGCAAGATGGCCAGCCCGCGGGCGTCCACCAGCAGTATATCCCCCTCCCTCATTTCACTGTTTGCCTCGTGAGGTGGCGTCAACTGGACCAGCTCCAGCTTGTCCAGGTTGCGGCCAAGTGCGGCCTGGATGCGCACCATCAGCACAGGGACCTGCCGGCATTGTCCCTCGCAGCGAGGGGCCACCAGATAGACCAGTCGCCATTGGTGCTGATGGGCAGGAAGCGGTTGCAACAGGTAGATCTCCTGGTGCAGCCAGTGCCCCTTGCTGCGCGTGCCGGGTTCATACCAGCCCTGGTGAAGAGTCAGAGCCGCCAGCACCACAGGCAGCAGGATCACCGCAGCAAAGAGCGCTGGCACCCGCCAGCGTCGCCATCCACTCATGGGGAGCACCTCCTTGTCAGCATGACCCCCCCTGACAGAACCACCAGCGCCAAGCCGAGCCATTGCACCGCATAGGCCCGGTGTTTTTCAGGAGGCATGACATTGTGCTGGTAGTGATAGAGGAATGGGGTTCGTCTTTGATAGAACACGGCGTCTGCAAGCGGGGCTCCGATTGCCTGTCGCAGGGTCTCGACCCTGATGGATTGCAGCCGGTTCGGGTAGGGGCCTGGTTCTATGTTCTGTCCCAACAGGAAGCCGCCGGGAGCCATGCGCAGAACACCTTCAAGGGTCATTGCGGCGGGGATGGCGGGATTGGGCAATTGCGACCTGTCGGATGGCGCGGGCACCCATCCCAGGTTGACCAGCAACAGTGAGGATCCCCCCTCTGCGCGTACCGGGATGAGCACGTCATAGCCAACCTCCCCGTTGACGATCTGGTTGTCCAGCAACCAGACATAAGGGCTGACCCACTCGGCTTTCCCTTGCAGAGGCTGGCCATCCAGTGACTCCGGGTGTTGCCAGTCGATCTGGGCCAATGTCCTTGGCCCGGCCTGCTGCATCTTTGCCATCTGCGCCAGCCAGGCCGTTTTTTCCATTCCGCGCTGCCACTGCCAGAACGCCAGCTTGCACAAACCGGCCGTCACCACCAGAGTGAACAACAAGACAAACCAGCGTCTGTGATGCCATGGTCGTCGCTTGTCTCGTGCAGCCGAATCGCGCATATCGAGGAGGATCCCAAGATGTTGATCAAGGTCGTTCTGGTACTCATGCTGCTGCTCATCATCGGCCAGCTGTTTCACGCCCTCTGGCTGATGCTCAGTGCAGGCAATACGCAAAAGATGTCGGTACCTCTGGGCCGGCGCGTCTTCTTCTCCCTGCTGGTGGTCATCATGCTGCTGCTCTCTCTCGCGATGGGCTGGCTGGAACCCAACCCGCGCCCCTACTGAGCACGGCATCAAAGCAGGTAGACAAAGACGAACAGACAGAGCCAGACCACATCGACGAAGTGCCAGTACCAGGCCGCAGCTTGGAAAGCGAAATGACGCTGTGGGGTGAAATGATCCCTCAGCATGATGCGCAGCCAGATGATGGTCAGGAAAAGGGTGCCCAGCAGCACGTGCAGTCCATGGAACCCGGTCAGAATGAAGAAGGTATTGCCATAGATGCCGGAATCCAGCCGCAGTCCGAGATCCCGATAGGCATGCAGATACTCATAGCCTTGAAACCACAGGAATGTCAGCCCGAGCACCACGGTGGCCAGCAACATCCCCTTGAGCCGCATGCGTCTGCCGTTTTCCAGACTCATGTGTGCAAACAGCAGGGTCACGGAGGAGCCAAGCAGGATCAAGGTATTGATGAGGGGGATCCCCTGCCAAGGCATGGCCTGGGTCGTGGCCCCGCCGGGCGTCTTGAGCAGGGGCCAGTGAGCGGTGAAATCCGGCCACAGCAGCTGGCCCGTCATCACCCTGTGGCCCGCACCATCCAGCCAGGGCACCGCAAGCTGGCGGGCATAGAACAGCACTCCGAAAAAAGCCAGAAAGAACATCACTTCGGAGAAGATGAACCAGACCATGCCCTGCCTGAAGGATCTGTCCATCTGGGCGCTGTAGAGCCCGGTCATGGACTCCCGGATGATGTGACGGAACCAGCCAAACAACATGAATGCCAGCAGGGCGACACCAGCCATCATCAGATACCGGCCGAAACCGGTCTGCCCACTCGTCACTTCATTGACCAGATGTCCCGCCCCCAACGCCAGGAAAAACAGTGCAATGGCACCAATGATGGGCCAGCGACTCTGGTCCGGGACATAATAGGTCTGGTTCACCTTGGCCATGGTCATTTCCTCTGTGCGAGTGCCGGTGCAGGTACGGACGCCGTGATGTCATAGAGCGAGTAGGAGAGCGTGATGGTATTGATGCTGTCCGGTAGTGCCGGATCGATATAGAACTTGAGCGGCATCAGCTTGCTCTGCCCTGCCCTCAGCTCCTGGCGATTGAAACAGAAACACTCCACTTTCTTCAGATAGGCCGCGGCGGGACCGGGAGAGACCGACGGGACCGCCTGACCCACCATGGTCCGCTCCGTGGGATTGAACACCCGAAAGTTGACCATCTTCACCTCCCCCGGCCGCACCGACAGCCGAGCCGTCTCACCGCTGAACTCCCACGGCATCCGGGTATCCGCATGAGCAAGAAACTCGATCTGGATGCTCCGCTTGCTGTCGATCACCGCCCGCTCCGTACTGGCCGCTTGATCAGACGTCTTGCCATTGAGGCCGGTGATCCGGCAGAAGACGTCATAAAGCGGCACCAGCGCAAAGGCAAAACCAAACATGGCGAGCACGACCAGACCCAGTTTTCTGAGCAAGGGGGCATGACTGACCTGGGTCATATGACCTCCCTAACGCTCTTCCGACCGGATATCCGGCGGAGTCTGGAAACTGTGACAAGGAGGGGGAGAAGAGAGCGTCCATTCCAGCCCCTCGGCCCCCTCCCATACCCGATCGCTCGCCTTGGCTCCGCCTCTGATGCATTTGATCACGCCCCAGACAAACAGCAATTGGGACAAGCCGAAGGCAAAGCCCCCCAGGCTGATCAGCATGTTGAAGTCGGCAAATTGCAGGGCGTAATCGGGAATGCGGCGAGGCATGCCCGCCAGCCCGACAAAATGCATGGGGAAAAACAGCACATTGACCGAGACGAGCGAACACCAGAAATGCCATTGGCCGAGCCGCTCGTCATACATGTGCCCCGTCCATTTCGGCAACCAGTAGTAGGCAGCGGCCAGGATCGAGAAGACGGCACCGGTCACCAGAACATAGTGGAAATGGGCCACTACGAAATAGGTGTCGTGATACTGAAAATCAGCCGGTGTCATGGCCAGCATCAGCCCGGAGAAACCGCCAATGGTGAACAGAGTGATGAAGGCGATGGCAAACAGCATGGGGGTCTCGAATGTCAGAGAACCACGCCACATGGTGGCAAGCCAGTTGAACACCTTTACCCCTGTCGGCACCGCGATCAGCATGGTGGTGTACATGAAGAACAGCTCCGCCACCACGGGCAATCCGGTAGTGAACATGTGGTGAGCCCAGACCATGAAGGAGAGCAAGGCGATGCTGCTGGTGGCATAGACCATGGAGCGATAACCGAACAGCTTCTTGCGGGAGAAGGTCGGAATGATGCTGGAGACGATGCCGAAAGCCGGCAATATCATGATGTAGACTTCCGGGTGCCCGAAGAACCAGAAAATGTGCTGAAACAGGACAGGATCCCCCCCACCGGCCGCATCGAAGAAACTGGTCCCGAAATACTTGTCCGTCAGCACCATGGTCACCGCAGCCGCCAGCACCGGCATGACAGCGATGAGCAGAAACGCCGTGATGAGCCAGGTCCAGACAAACAGCGGCATCTGCATCCAGTCCATGCCCGGCGCCCGCAGGTTGAAGATGGTCACGATGACGTTGATGGCCCCCATGATGGAGGAGATCCCCATGATGTGAATGGCAAAGACAAACAGGGCCGTGCTGTTGCCGCTGTACTGGGTGGACAGGGGGGCATAGAAGGTCCAGCCAGAACTGGGGCCGCCTCCCTCCATAAACAGGCTCGACAGGAGGATGAGGAAAGCAAACGGCAGGATCCAGAAGCTCCAGTTGTTCATGCGGGGCAGCGCCATGTCAGGGGCCCCAATCATGATGGGGATCAGCCAGTTGGCGAGGCCGGTGAAGGCGGGCATGACGGCACCAAAGACCATGATAAGGCCGTGTACCGTGGTCATCTGGTTGAAAAACAGGGGTTCCACCAGTTGCAGTCCGGGCTGGAACAGTTCTGCCCGGATCACCATGGCCATGGCGCCACCGGTAAAGAACATGGTGAGGGCAAAGCACAGATAGAGAGTACCGATGTCCTTGTGATTGGTGGTGTAGAGCCAGCGCCTCAGACCGGCCGCTGGCTGGTGGACATGTTCGCTGTGCGGGGTATCCGTGATTCCATCACTCATGCCGACGCCTCACTTGTCCTTGTCCGGATTGGCCGGGTTGAGAAGGGACTGCACCTCGGCTGGCTGTACAAGGTCGCCGGTCTTGTTATCCCAGGCATTGCGTTCATAGGTGATGACGGCGGCCAGTTCCTGCGCCGTCAACTGTTTGCCAAAAGGCTGCATCGCCGTGCCGCTCTTGCCATGCAGGACGATGTCCAGATGCTGGGCCCGATGGTCCGCCTGTGTGGTCACCTTGCTGCCATTGAGCGCCGGGAAGATGCCGGGCAATCCGGTACCCGCGGGCTGATGACAGGCCGCACAGTGCCCCAGATAGACTTTCTCCCCCTGCGCCATGGCTTGTGGCAACGTCATGGTCTCCGCTGCCTGCGCCTGTTGCTGTGCCTTGGCAGTTGCCTGCTCGTCTCCCTTTCTGGCAATCCACTTCTCGAACTCCTCTGCGGATTTGGCCACCACAACCACAGGCATGAAACCGTGATCCTTGCCGCACAGCTCGGCGCACTGCCCACGATAGGTGCCCGGCTTGTCGATCCGGGTCCAGGACTCGTTGATGTAGCCAGGATTGGCGTCTTTTTTAACGGCGAAGGCGGGAACCCACCAGGAGTGAATGACATCGTCCGAGGTCATCAGGAAACGGATCTTCTTGCCGACCGGCAATACCAGAGGGTTATCCACCTCCAGCAGATAATTGCCGCCCTTGGGGGCATCACCGGAGATCTGCTGTTTGCTGGTCGCCAGCAGGGAATAAAACGCCACTGGATACTCTAGGTATTTGTAATGCCATTTCCATTGCGAGCCCGTGACGAGGACGGTGAGATCGGCCTTGGAGGTATCCTCCATCTTCAACAGGGTCGAGGTTGCCGGTGCCGCCATCGCGATCAGTATCAACACGGGGATGGCCGTCCACAGCAACTCGATGCGGGTGCTTTCGTGAAACTGGGCGGCTTTGGCACCGCGCGATTTTCGATGGTGCACGATGGACCAGAACATGATGCCGAAGACGAGCAGACCGATGACGCAACAGATATAGAAAATCGTCATGTGCAGGTCATAGACCTGCTGGCTGATGGCGGTCGCCCCGCGCGTCATGTTGAACCGGATCTCATTGGCAAAGGCGCTGCTGCTGATGAACCACATCATCATTCCGGCACCTGCCTGAGCTGCATCGTTTCTCACATTGCACTCCCTGTGCACGTTGGAGAAGATGGCCTGCATTCAATACACCCGACGTTAACCATCTGAAAATAATGCATTTATTAAAATTCATTTCACATTCAAGTATTAGTCCATATTCAGAAAAAACCAAAATGCAGACAGCCCTGACCAGGCTCATCAGAGCAGTGGCAATGGGCAAAACGCGAGCAGGGAAGAGGGAGAAACGGGTCCCGGGGTGGCCGCGCCTTGAACGGAGAGAGCTTCAGCCATGGTGAGTCGAATCGATGTGCAGAACCCGGAGGGTCCATTGGTTCCTCCCGGGCTCCGTGGTTTTCTGCCGTGCCAGAGGCGGGGTCAGCCCGCTGGGGCTTGCTGAGCCAGCAGTCTGGCCAGCAGGGAGCGCAATGCTTTTATCAGGGCGGGTTTGCCCGCGACACCCTGTCGGGCAGCCAGCTCTGACCAGGGCGCATATTGCCAGATGGTGGCAATCAGCAACCGTCGTTCATCCTGACTCAACGCATCCAGCATCATCACTCGCCGGAGTAGCCAGCGTTGCAGTGTCGCCTGGCACAATTCGAATGGCTTGTGATGGTGGGCAAAACAATCGAGTTCCCGATGCTCGAATTCATCCAGATCCGGCACATGAGTGACAGGTCCGCCTCTGAGGGATAGCCAGACCAGTTCGGTATCCAGCCTCTTGAGTTCACCCGCCAGCAGGGCCGGCAACTGGCTCATGAAACGCTGTCGCCATTGCGCCAGCTCGGCGTGATATTCCGATTGCAACGGCATCAGCAGCAAAGCTGCATGACTGCCGCTGGCCGCATCGCGCTGCAGACCAAGACGCAGCACCTTCAATCCCGCCTTGAGCCAGAATGGCAGCAGATCTGGACTGGCGGAGAAGGCAGATCCCAGATAATCGACCCCTAATGCCCGATAATGTGATACCAGCTTGTCCAGCAACCAAGACCCCAGCCCGAGACGATGAAGGGCAGGATGGATGGCGATGCGCATCACCCTGGCATAAGAGCGCTCCCCCGCCGTCACGAAACCGGCGTGGGCCAGCAGCGACTGGGGCAGCAGATGTCCACGAGGGCGCCTTCGTCCGGCCCAGATCGCGTGCGCCAGATCAGGGGGTATATTGCCCTCCCGCGCGACCAGCGCCACCCCGAGCAACTCCTGTCCCTGCTCCATCAGATGAATGTCGAGATCCGGCCCCTCCAGCAAATACCGCAGATCACTGGGGCTGGTCTGGTAGTGAGCCAGTACGAGCAGGCCGAACACCCGATTGAGCAGCGCGTCATCACGGGCCAGTTCATCTTGTCCGACCTGGCGCCAGGTCTGTGATGTCGGGGGATGAGGTGCCGATATGTCAGCATTCAGGCCAAGGAGCCGGAAGATCAGAGGCTCCAGCGGATCGCTCAGGCTCCAGCGAATGGGCTCCACCAGGCGCAGCTCCTGCCAATCCGGGGTTTGCTCATCGAGTACCCTCTTGAAGCGCAGATGAAAGCCGCGCCCCGTCCCCTCATAGCCGTGCTCCGTTGTAGCGAAGACAATGCGACTGTGACGGGCCAGCATGGCCTCCAGCAGTGGGGTCGGGATAGCGGCGGCCTCATCCACCAGCAGCAGATCCGCCAGTACGTCTCCTTGAGCCACCCGATCAGGGGACACATAGCTCAGACCGGCCAGCCGCTCAGGCATCTCTGCCAGCGCGCGCTCTGCATGGGCAAAAAGTGTCGCCACTGTAGCGTGGGAAGGGGCAGTCACCGCTATCGTCAAGGCCGGATCCCGACTCAGCAAGTCGGCGCTCGCCAGCCCCAGCACGGCGCTCTTGCCACGACCGCGATCGGCGCTCAGCACCAGGGGGCGGCGGCGATGACCGTGCAGCACGTTGTGGATAGCGGGCAGCGCACGGGCTTGATCCGCGCTCAACGGCCGGTCCCCGTCGAGAGGCTGCCAGGTAAAATCACAAGAGGCAGTCGTCAGATCTCGTGCCGGATCTTCTGCCAGCAACCGTACCAGACGGGAGATGAACCCCTGCCCGGCACGATCGGCCTCCTCTGGCTGGGCGACCAGCCTCTGACGATCAGGGTCTGGGTAGGTCGGCCATACCTCCCGCGGCGGGGTCAGCAGAAGCAAGAACCCCCCAGCCCTCAATGTCCCCGCCAAGGCACCGAATGCATCGGGATGAAAGCCGCTGAAGGCATTGAATACCAAGGTGTCGCACTCCTGACCGAGCCGTTGAAGCGCCTTGGCGGCAGGCTGCGGAGCATGACGCTCAGGACCCTGCCCCAGCCAGAATACAGCCCCCCACAGCAAGGATTCGGCACGAACGATGCAGTCATCCTCCTCCCCTTCCAGCCAGATCAGACGCCGCTCGCCGGCAGAAGCGATAGCGTGGCGCAAGGCGAGCAGCTCGGCTGACATCATGGAGCTGGGCTGGCGTCTGGCTTCACGCGGGGTTCAAACATGCGCTCCCCCATCTGGTCGATGAAGGTATGGGCCTTTTGCACCATGAAGCGCTCGGCATCCGCCGGGTTGGCAAAGAGATCGGAGCGGATGAAGCGATGGGTCTGTAACTGCCCGTCTATCTCCCTGGTGATGCGACCTGCCAGCCTGTATTGCCCCCCTTCCGCCATGGGCTCGGGATAGATGAGATAGCCCATGTATTCGATGGGCTCAACCTCGGGGCTCTGGGCGATCTCTCCCTTGAACAGGGCATTGAATAGTTTTTTGAACATGTTCGCATCCTCTCTGATAAAGGCATTCTCCCCAAGGGTGGAATCACTGGCAAGCACGGGATCTTATTACCATTCGTTCTTTGCACTACGAACCATTCTCATTTAGATTTCATCTCATTCCAGCATGAGGTCCAGATTATGTACGTGTGTTTGTGCCGCGGCATCACAGATAACCAGATCCGCAAGGCGGTACAGGCAGGCAAGACTGAATTCCGACAGTTGAAACAGTCGCTGGAAGTCGGTGCCCAATGTGGTAAATGTGTGCGCATGGCGATGGAGATCATCGCTACCGAAATCGACAAGATGGAGTCAGAGCAGGCACCGCTCTATTACGAAGTGGCGTAAAACCGCCGACTTCTCGTCTTCATCTCTCCTTCTGCCCTCCAGGGGACGACTTTCCCCATCACGTTATGGTCATGTTTCTGGACTAAGCTCTAGTGATCGTTGCCTAGGCTCGAAAACGAGGAGTAATGTCGATGAAAGGAGATCCCAAAATCATTGCCCACCTCAACAAGGTGCTGGCCAATGAGCTGGTTGCCATCAACCAATACTTCCTGCATGCCCGCATCTATGATGACTGGGGCCTCAAGGGGCTGGGGCACAAGGAGTATCACGAATCCATCGATGAGATGAAACATGCCGACGAGCTGGTCAAGCGGGTGCTGTTTCTGGAAGGGCTGCCCAACTTGCAGGATCTGGGCAAGCTGCGCATCGGTGAGACGGTGGAAGAGATGCTGCGCTGTGACTTGTCTCTGGAGATGGACGCCATCCCCGACCTGAAAGTCGCCATCACCTATGCCGAGTCTGTGCAGGACTACGTCAGCCGCGACCTGTTCCAGGAGATCCTGGAAGATGAAGAGGAGCATGTGGACTGGCTGGAAACCCAACTCGATCTCATCGCCCGTATCGGTCTGGAAAACTACCAGCAATCCCAGCTCCATGCCGAGTCATCCTGAATCGCGATGACATCAAGAGACAATCCCAACCCGCCCAGGCGGGTTTTTTCATGGCACCAGCGGCAGAGATCTTGCCCAACGATACGGTAGCCAACCTGGTTGCTGACAAGGCAGGCCAGAGGCTGTCAAGCTGGCAGGCGCCGGATTGAACCGCCTCAGGGATCACAGTTACGATGCATGGGGCAGCGGCAGGCGCCGCTTTCGATTAGGATACGACCCCATTCCCATCATTTTGCTACGGATGACCTCCATGGAACTGATTGCACGCGAGATGGCGCCCCACAAACGGGTTGCCCTGGTGGCTCACGACAACATGAAAGCCCCTCTGCTGAACTGGGTGCTGCGCCGCAAGGAGGAGCTCAAGCTCCACCATCTCTATGCGACCGGCACCACGGGCACCCTGCTCGGCAAGAAGGCGCAGCTACCCATTACCTGCCTCTTCTCCGGCCCCATGGGAGGGGATCAGCAGCTCGGCGCCCTCATCGCCGAAGGGAAGATAGACGTGATGATCTTCTTCTGGGATCCCCTCAATCCCGCCGCCCACGATCCTGACGTCAAGGCCCTGCTGCGCCTCGCGGCTGTCTGGAACATCCCGGTCGCCACCAACGAGGCGACGGCGGACTTCATCATGGACAGCCCGCACATGCAGCAGGCATTCAGCGTCCAGGTGCCCGACTACGCCGGCTACCTCAAGGCCAGAACCGAATAAGCAACGCCAGACAGCAAAGAGCCGGAACAGATGTCCGGCTCTTTTCTTTCATGGGGGGAGAAGGTCAGCGCTGGAGGCTTTTCTGCGCGAATTTGGGCCTGGCGTTCATGATCTGCTCCACCTGCTCGTCGCTCATCTTGCCCCGCGACAGCCCCAGAACCTTGTAGGTCAGCAGAGGGCGCGCCGGCAGGGCGATCATCAGGGCGCGGATCTGGTTCTCGTCTTCCTTCTCTCGCGCCGGCTTGCCGTAGGCGTAGGTGAGCACGCCGGCATCCATCAGGTTTTTGACGGCGGGTTCGGTGATCGGCAGGTTTATGACGCTTTTCCGTTGCAGTACGAACTCCCGCAGCACCGCCTTCTCGTTGAAGTCGAGGAAGCCAATCATCTGGGCCAGTTGATCCTGCTGGCGGCGGGACTGCCACTCGTCACAGGCCCACTCCCAGGCGATCAGGAAGCCCTGACTGCAGAAATAGGAGATGGCGATCAACATGCCGACCCCAAGCCAGGCCGCATGAGCCGTGGCCCACTGGCTCACGGCGCCTTTCATCAATCCGGCCGGAAACAGCAGGATGATGCTGCAGCAAAGCAGCAGCCAGACCATCAGCCAGTTGAGGCGATTAAGCTGGTAAAAATGTTGGATCCACCGTTTCATCGTTCACCCTTCCCAAGTCAATGTGGACAGTAGCCAACTCGTAGCAATCGCTGTGCCAGCACAAGGATCCCCGTAAAAAGATCAGGATCCCGGACGGGAGAGTCGAGGGGTTGTCACATCCTTTTACAACTTGTCGCGCGGATCATCCCCTGTTGGCCTTGCGCCTCACCGAGCCACTTGGTAAAAAGCCCGCACTGTCACTGGGGAGTAGCAACCCGCCCGAAATCCGGGCAGGGCCCATGTCAACACTCTTGGATCCACAGATCCATGGCATGGGCGGCGATAGCACCTATCGTCCTGCAAGACCTTTGGCCTCGATATGCACGCCAGCCGGGCGAGCCGTATCGGGTCCATCGGTTGTTCTGCTCGCCTGGCGGTTACTCATCATGCTGATCACCCTGCTGTTATTTCTGATCTCTGCCGTCACCATCTATCTGGCCTGCGAATACTTCGTCAACGGCATCGAATGGACCGGCCATCATTTCAAACTGTCCCAAAGCGCCACCGGTTCTCTGCTGGCTGCCCTCGGCACGGCCCTGCCCGAATGCATCGTCACCCTGACCGCCCTGCTGATGGGGGATGCCCCCGCCCAGCAGCAGATAGGCATAGGTGCGGCCCTCGGCGGTCCCCTGGTGCTGGCTACCATAGGCTATGCTGCCGTCGGCGTGACCCTGCTGCTGTGCATGAGCCGGGAGCACAGAGCCATCAATGGCGAGGTGCAGCGGGAGATAGGCCGCGATCAGGCCTGGTTTGCCGGCATCTTCCTGCTGGCCGTGCTGCTTGGCATGGTGGTCTTCACCGGTAAAACCTGGCTGGCCCCCCTGTTCGTGCTGATGTACCTCCTCTATGTGCGACGTGAGCTGAAACAGACCGACAGCCACGATGCCGAATTGCCCTCCCCCCTCAAGCTGGATCCGCACGCCAGGATCCCGGCGCTCGACAATGTGCTGCTGCAAACCCTGGTGGCGCTCGGTGTGGTGGCGCTGGCGGCCCAGCTGTTCGTTCACCAGCTGGAGAGCATGGGCGAGCTGTTCGGTCTCTCTCCGGTGCTGGCGGCCCTGTTGCTGAGCCCGGTGGCCACCGAAATGCCCGAGCTGATGAACGTGCTCATCTGGGTGCGGCAGGGCAAACACCGGCTGGCACTGGCCAATATCTCGGGGGCCATGATGATCCAGGGCACCATTCCCAAGGCGTTCTGCCTGCTGTTCACCCCCTGGCTGCTGGATAGCACCATGATGGCCTCCTCCCTGGTCACTCTGCTGGCGGTCGCGCTGCTGTGGTGGGGGTTCAGTCGTGAGCGGATGACGGCGGGCAGGCTCGCCCTGGTGGGGCTGGTTTACCTGGGTTTCTGCGGCTGGCTGATGATGAGCTGAGGGCCGGCCTCTGCCTCTGGCGCAACAAGAAAGGGCAGGATCCCATCCTGCCCTTCATCTCACGGGGTAGTGTCAATCAGACCGATCCGAGGTCTCAGAACTGCTGGAACCAGCGCTGGATCTGGGCCGGATCCTTGCTCTGGGTCAGGGCGAGCATCAGCAGCACCCGCGCTTTCTGCGGGTTGAGGGTCTCGGCGGCGACGAAGCCGTACTTGGCATCATCGATCTCCGCATCCAGGGTGGTCGAGCCGGTCGGCACGCGGGCGGAGCGCACCACGCGAATGCCGTCCTTGCTCGCCTTGGCCAGGGTGTCGAACAGGGTGTGGTAGAGGTTGCCGTTGCCCACCCCGGCGCTGACGATGCCGTCAAACTTGGCATCCACCAGGGCCTTGGCCGGCAGATCCGAGGCGTTGGCGTAGCTGTAGACGATGCCGACCTGGGGCAACTTGTCGAGCTTGCTCACGTCGAACGGGGTCTTGCTGGTATGCAGACGGGCCGGGCTGCGCTGGTAGTCGATCTTGCCGTTGTGGATGTAGCCGAGCGGGCCGAAGTTGGGGGAGGCGAAGGTCTGCACTCCTGTGGTGTTGGTCTTGGTGACGTCGCGGGCATCCAACACGGTGTCGTTCATCGCTACCATGACGCCACGTCCCTTTGAGGCGGGGTCGGAGGCGGTCACCACGGCGTTGTAGAGGTTCATCGGGCCGTCGGCGCTCATGGCGGTGGAGGGGCGCATGGCGCCCACCAGCACCACCGGCTTGTCGCTCTTGACGGTCAGATTGAGGAAGTAGGCGGTCTCCTCCATGGTGTCGGTGCCGTGGGTGATGACGATGCCGTCCACATCATCCCTGGCCAGCAGCGCGTTGACCCGCTTGGCGAGCGTGAGCCACACCTCGTCGTTCATGTCCTGGGAGCCGATCTTGACCACCTGCTCACCCTGCACGTCGGCCACGTTTTTCATCTCGGGCACAGCGGCGATCAGCGTCTCGATGGCAACCTTGCCCGCCTCGTAGTTGGACTGGGTGGCGGACTGGCCGGCACCGGCGATGGTGCCACCGGTGGCCAGTATGTGCACGTTCGGCAGCGCCATGGCCATGGGGGAGAGGGTCATACCGAGCACGGCGGCGAGCAGGGTCTTGCGGATAGGGAGGGTCATGCTGCAATCCTTCTTATGGGTTGATTGCAGCATTTTTATTCTTTTTAAACGGAATTTAAGTGATCGTTCTCACCAATAAAAAGAATTAAACAGAATATTGGTCTGTTTTTTACCACTTAGGTGATAAGTCATTCCGCGGTGAAGCCACTGGCCTCGACTAGGGCGATCAGCTCCGCCTTGCCCAGCTCGCTCTCGATAACGGCCTTGCGGCTGGCAAAGTCGACGCTGGCGGTGCTGACGGCAGGCTGGGCCAACAACGCTTTTTGCAGGCTGGCGGCACAGCCACCACAGGACATGCCGGAAACGGTGAGTTCGATGGTCATGGGTAATCTCCTCTCTGAATGTCCCCCCAGCCTAAAGCTGACGGCCGCAGCAAGGTCAAGCCCTAGCGGGCCAGTACCGACTCACGCACCACCAGACGCCCCTGGAACTTCTGCGGTTCGTCGGCCGGACGCAGGCCTTGTGCCAGCTGTGCCAGCAGCACGCGCACGCTCTCCTGGGCCAGCCGTTCACTCGGGTATTCGATGCAGGTCAATGGCGGAGTCAGCTGGCTTGCCAGGGTGGCCCCCTCCAGGCTGATGACGGACACATCCTGGGGAACGTGGAGGTTGAACTCACGCAGCAGTCGCATGGCATCGGCCGCCTGGGCATCCTGCTGCACCACCAGGGCGGTGAAGGGCAGATAGCGGTTGAGCAGGCCGAGCAGCGCCTGCTGGTTGTCGGCACCGTCGATCACCAATTGGCCGTTGTAGGGCAGGGATTGCTGCTGCAGTGCCTGCTGATAGCCCGTGATGGCACTCTTGCCCGCCGGCGACAGCTTGTCGTCCAGCATCAGCACCAACTGGCGATGCCCCTTGCCAAGCAGGAAGCGGCAGGCGCTCTCGGTGGCAAACGTCAGGTCGTAGCAGAGATTGAGGTTGTCCGAATCGCTCACCCCATCGAGCTGGATGAGGCGCTCGTCCGGCGCCAGGGATTGCTTGGCTCCCAGCACCAGCACGCCGTCACAACGCCCCCCCAACAGCTCATCGACCGCCCGCTGCTGTTGCTCCGCCTCGTCGGCGAAGCGCACCAGCATGCTCTTGCCCGCCTTGGTCAGCGCCCCTTCCAGCAGTGGCAGCATGCTGGCCAGCCGGTTGCCAAGCTGGGAAGAGAGGATGATCCCCACGCAATCCGTCGCCTGGGTCGCCAGAGAGCGGGCCGTGGCATTGGGTCGAAAATTCAGCTGCTCGGCAGCCTGCAGCACGGCCAGGCGACTCTCTTCCCGCACGCCGCGCGAGCCGCTCAGAACACGGGAAACGGTGGCTTTGGACACATTCGCAAGACGCGACACATCGGTAATATTGGCCATGGGTTCAATTCCGGTAACCGGTTTACAACTGGTTTCATCCTACCATGCCCCCAACGGGGCGGGAACCTCCAGACTCCCGCCCTGTGAGCCAGATGCTATTGCAGTGCGGACGCCGTCTGGCGAATGCCGGCCTCACCGAACACGATGTCATTTCCCCTTGGGGAGAGATCCATGCTGCCGTAGTCGTAGGACATGTCTAGCACCTCCTCTTCCCCGGCACCATTCCCCTTCCAGGACCAGGCGATCCACCCTACCGACTCGCTCTGCGCCTTGCCAAGCAGATAATAGTGATCGACGTTGTTGGGGGCCTGGAAGCGCTTGTCTCCGAACTCGCCAAACAGGAATGCCAGGTTCTGCGCCTTCATCTGGGCAATGGCGGCATCGATCTCGGCAGGCGTGTCCCAGAGCCAGTGGTAGGCGTGCAGGGAGAACAGCAGGTTCTTGCTGGCATCGGCATTGAGCAACTCGCTGCCACGACCCGAGAGGAAGCTCTGCACGTACTGGCCGCAGTGGGCCGCATCGATCACCAGCGGCATGGTATAGCCGCCATCGCGCAGTCCCTTGATGAGCCCCTTGTAGGTGGTGATAAAGTCGGCGTAATTGTTGGTATCCTCACCCCATTCATTGGCGATGTTAAGCAGGATCTTGCCCTTGTACTTGGGATCCTGCATCACGGCCTTCCAGCTGCCGAGCCAGAGCGAGTCGACGGCGGTCTGCAGCGGCTGCGGGTTGCTCTGGCAGGTCACGTCGCTCTCCCAGTACATGGGCATGGCGACCATGTTGCGGGCGACGATGGCATCGAGGACACCGCGCAGCTCCTGGGCCGTGGTGTGCTTGCGCAGTTGCAGTCGCACTATGTTGGCGCCGGTATTGGCGATCGGCGTGATGGCCGCGAAGGCCGCCCCCGGGTTGTCGCCATACTGCAGGTTGATGCCGCGGGCGATGAAGCGCTGACCACTGGCGGAGTAAAGCTGGCCATCCTTCACATACATGTCCCCCGAGCCCGGTGTCGGTGTGGAGCTGGCCACCTGGCAGCTCTGGCCATTCTCCCAGCCCCAGCCGTCACCGTCCGGATCGCTGGCCGCCGAGGCACAGGTCGGGTAAGTGGTCGCGCCGCCCGACCCTGCCACCACCTGGCAGCTCTGGCCATTCTCCCAGCCCCAACCGTCACCGTCCGGATCGCTGGTCGCCGAGGCACAGGTCGGGTAAGTGGTCGCGCCGCCGCCCGACCCTGCCACCACCTGGCAGCTCTGGCCATTCTCCCAGCCCCAACCGTCACCGTCCGGGTCGCTGGCCGCCGAGGCACAGGCCGGGTAGGTGGTCGCGGCCAGGGCCGAAGGGCTCAGCAGCAGAGCGGGCACGGTGCTGCAGCCGAGCAGCAGGGTAGCGATGATCGTCTTTCTCTTCACTTTTCTATCCTTTTATTTATCCAGGGGATAAGCGGTTATTCCATAATCAGGACAGCGATACCGCATCATTCATTGTCACGTCGTGATGGAAATACACCACCGAGGCATTCTCTGTGGCGGACAATAAAATCAGCCACAGAGCATCAGGACCCTTCTTGTTATTTATTTCTGATGGGCGAATAAGGTGGCTGCCGGCTCGCACAGGCAGCCAGGTGTTCGATTATTTGGCCGCGATCTTGATCCATTTCACGAACATATAACCCCAGTCATTGGGCGCCTTGCCGAAGCTGATGCTGTTGCTGCCCTCCTGCAGGGTCACCGGGAGCACCTTCTCTTCACCGGCTTCACCGGTCTGGGGGAAGTCGATCTGCACCGGCTCGCCGCCGTTGACCACCAGGGTGTTCTTCTTGCCGCCCCACTTGGCATTGAAGAAGAGGCGAAGCTGGTACTCACCGGCACTGGGCACCGCAACCGTCCAGGTCACCTTGTCCCCCTCGCTGGCAAAGGGACCGAGAAAACCGTCATCCCCCAGGGTCAGCTGGTCCTTGGCGCTGGTGACCACATTCAGTTGACCATCTCCGGCCGACTGCTCGACCAGATAGTCGGCCGCCATCGCAGACAGGGACAACGCGGGTAGAACCAGCCAGAGAGCACCGAGAAAAATATGTTTCTTCATCTTTATCTCCTTCATGGAGACGGTCGTGCCGCTTTATTTTTGAATATGTGAAAGAGACACCCTGTATCGGGATAAACCGCACAAGGCTATATTTCACACTCGCCAAAAAAGGCCTCCGACGACTCGCTCTCCGATGTGAATGAAACACGAATGAATACGGGCCGCACCATTAGATGCGGCCCGTACTGTTATTCCGCCACGACCTTGACGGACTTCACGAACATATACCCCCAGTCACCGGCGAATTTACCGAAGCTCACCAGGTTCTTGCCCTGCTTGAGCTGCACCGGGACGACTTGCACCTGACCGGCCTCGTCGGTCTGCGGGAATTCGATCGGGTGAATATCGGTGCCATTGATGACGACGCTGTTCTTCTTGCCGCCCCACTTGCCGTTGAAGTGCAGGTGCAGGTTGAAGGCGCCGGACCAGGGGGCCTCGACGTGCCAGGTGATCTTGTCACCCTCGCTGGCAAACGGACCGGCGAAACCGTCGGCCGCCACCTCCAGCTGGTTCTCGGCACTCTTGACCACGTTCAGCTCACCCTCTTTGGCCACCAGCTCGGCAGAGCTGAACTCGCAGTAGCTGACCGGCAGCTCGCCCCTGGCCCGATCCACCTTCACCTTGATGGATCTCGCACTCCGGGCGAGGCCGTCATCGGCACTGAAGGTCAGCTCATACTCGCCCGCCTGAGGGAACCAGGCACGGGTCGAAGCCTTATCGCCGTGGCAGAACCTGGCCTCGAGGGGCCCGGTGCTGCGCCACCCCACCTTGACCTGCGGGGTCGGCAGCTGGTCGTCGCGCCAGACGGCGCTGAGCAGGACACCCTGATCCACCGAGGTGGTCAGATCGCCACCCACTTCGACCACAGGCGGCAGATTCTGCTGGGTGTGTTTGACCGAGATGACGTTGGAGGGTTGGGAGGCACCCGACTCATTTTTGGCGATGACCCTGTAGTAGTAGGTCTGACCCAGCTTGAGCGAGCCGTAGTCGTCGCTGAACAGGCTCATCCTGCTCGGGTCCCACTCGTTGACGCCATCCGAGACATCCTTGCCGACACGGGTCCAGGGACCCTTGGCGGAAGTGGCGCGCTCGATGTCATAGGCACGTCCCACCGGCGCCCCCATCCAGTTGATGGCAAACGGCGAATCGGTCTGGCGCAGCAACGGAGCGTCCGGTGCCGGCAGGGCAGGCGCCTGCGCCAGACCCGCCATCTGGGCCGACGCCTTGCGCACCAGGTCGACGACGTCCATCTCCTGGTTGGCCTTGCCCTCTATCGGGAATCCGGGCAGGTGATAGCTGTAGTGCCCCGTGTACTCCTTGTGCCAGTAGAAGCCCCCGTCGTGACGGTGGCCACGGAAACCCCAGATGAAGCCCCCCACCGCCTTGGCGCCATCCACCTCGGTATGGACGATGGACTGCATGATGTTGTCCAGATCCCGGTGATCGAGCAGGCCGAACTCGCCCACCAGATAGGCCTTCTTGCCGGCGATGGCGGTCAGATCCTTCTTCACCTGATCCGGGTGGTTGTTGCCGGCGTTGGTGTAGTAGTGGTTGCTGATGATGTCGACGTTCGGATCCTTGAGAGAGAAGTCGTTGATCTTCTTGTAGGTGCCGTCGATGACCAGCTGGTGCGGAGCGAACTGCTTGATCCAGGCCGCGGTCCGGGTCAGGAAGGCCTCATTGGAGTTCTCCAGCTCGTTGCCGGTCTCCCAGGCCATGATCGCCTTCTCGTCATAGTAGTGACGGCCGGTGATCGTGTTCTTGCGGGTGATCACCTGGCGGATGATGTCCTGATAGGCCTTGTAGGTCTTGCTCGAGGTGTCGTAGAAGTCGTCTGCCGTCTCCTTGTAGAAGGCTGCCAGCTGCTCGCGCCCGCCCCACCACCACCAGTGATCGATGAAGGGCAGGATGAGCCGCAGCCCCTGCTTGTCGGCCTCGGCAATCATGTTGTCATAGACCACCATGGCCTTTTCATTGAGCACGGGCATGCCGTCTGCCGTGGCAGGGGCCAGAATGTGGGTCTCGCGCTCACAAGCCTGGTCGTTCTCCTGCTGCACCGAGAGGACATAGACCCGCTGGGCCTTGGCGCCAGTCTGCACCATGGCGCGGATCCAGTTGGCCTGCTCCTCGGCGGTCGGCCACTTGAAGTACTGGCCCCAGCCCCGCGGGTCGGCCTTGCACACGCCGCGCGCATCGTCTTCGATGCGGTGCAGCTCGGGGGCGTGGATGCCGGCAAAGCGGAACCCCTGCTTGCCATCCATCAGCGCCGCCCCCTGGCGGGTGATGAAGTGCTCAAAGTGGGAAGGCGCCGCCAGTGTGCTGCCGGCCAGGGCCGACAGCACACAGAAACTCAGGGTATTGCGTAAGAGAGATCTCATGCTCGTGCTCCTTAGAACCACACTTCGCCCTGGACACCGAAGTTCCAGGTATCCGTCTTGCCACTGCGGGAGTAAGCCCCGGCTGAGAGGGTGCCGCTCCCCCAGTCGTAGTTGCCGTCGATGGCATCGGAGACGCCCTCATCCCACTTGGCGTAGGTGGCGAACAGACGCAGCTGCGGACGGCTCCAGAAGCCGGAGTCGAAGGTCAGGGTCGGCGCTATGGTCGCCTTTGTCATGCCCCCCTTGCCCTTGCTGCCCGCCACGCCCTTGTAGTTGTCATCGTCGAGGTACTCGTAGCCGACCTCATACTGCATGGCGAAGTTCCGGGTGATCTGCTGCATGGGACGCACCCCGGCAACCCACATGGAACGGCCCCAACCATCCTGATCCCCGGTCCACCAGCGGTAGCTCTTGTCCTTCTGGTAGAAGGCGAAGGTGGAGACATCCCAACCGTTGTCGAGAGAAGCCAGGCCGTCGAGCACCAGGCGCCAGGACTGGGTGTCATCCAGGTTGGACCAGCCCCAGCCGTTCTTGCCGAGGGAGTCGCCCGCCGCCAAGCCCTTGCCGAGCTGGGCCACGAAGCGGGAGTAACCGCCGGTCAGACCGTAGAAGCCGTCAAAGTTGTAGATGCCGGTGACGCCATAGCCCTTCTCGGCACTCTCCTTCCAGGCGTTGTTCTCGTTCTGGTTCATGTGGTGGGCGACCAGTTGCAGATCGATGGGGCCGCCCCCAATCTTCTTGAACCAGAGGTTGAGGGAGTAGTCGTCCGGATAACCCTGCTCGTTCGCGTCGTGGGGATAGGCCTTGGCCTCGTCGCTCGGGGTGAAGGCGTAGACGCCGACGTCAAACTTGGCGAAACCGATGTCGATGTTGTCCGCCCCGCCCCCGGTGCCGTTGTACTGGATGTACTCCCAGTCGTACTGGTGGCTGGAGGTGTTCGAGCTGCTGTAACGCTTGCCGGCCCAGAACACCACATCCGGTGCGAAGTCGAGCCTGGTCAGCTGGGCAAAGGCCTCGCGTACCTGAATGTCGTGGCCGTCGTCATCCACACAGTTCCAGTCGGACGTGCAGTCGGTCTCATGGGTCAGGTTGGCCTGGATCTTGGCGACCGGGCCGGCATCTGAGGTCAGGGTCACCTGGGGGATCAGCTCGAGCTTGGTGTTGTCCTCGTTACCCAGTCGCCATTTGCCATCCGGCATCAGGCCGACGGAGTCCACCCGGTTGCCATCCTGATTGGCCAGGATGCCTGAGCGGACATAGCCGTGCATGGCGAAGTCATACTTGTCGGCCAACACGGGGCCGCTGAACATGGCCAGGGTCAGCAGGGAAAGGGGCATGACCTTGTGCATTTTTTCCATCTTTGCTCTTCCTTTTTGTAACGTCCTATCGTGGTAAAAAAGGCCCCGGCCACGACATTGAGGGGCGCCGCAGGCAAGGGGCGGCCCCACGGTGCAGCCGGCACCGTGTATGGGTACTGAGGTGAGAGAGTCAGATCAGGGGGGTGGGCAGCCAGGCCGCACCGCGTACGCCGCTGCTGTCCCCGTGCCGTGCCGGCAGCAGCCGGGTCAGACAACGGTCGGTGAACAGCCAGGGGGTGATGGCCGCCGGCAAGTCCTCATAGAGGCGCGTTATGTTGGAGAGGCCACCACCGAAGACGATGACATCCGGGTCCAGCAGGTTGATGACGCTCGCCAGACTGCGCCCCAGGGCATGGAGGAAGTGCTCGTAGTGAGCCTGGGCCTCCTCGTCCCCCTCGGCCGCCGCCGTCAGGATCCCTTTCGGCGACAGACTGCGGCCATGGCGCTCGACGAAGCGCCCCGCGAACCCCGTCCCCGACACGAAGCGCTCGATGCAGTTGCGACGACCGCAGTAGCAGGGTTGGGCCGGGCCATCGCGCACCGGGTCATAGCCGGGCAACGGATTGTGTCCCCACTCGCCAGTGATGGCGTTGGGACCTACCAGCAGGCGCTGATGCGCCACTATGCCCCCGCCGCAGCCGGTGCCCAGGATGACCCCGAACACCAGGTTGGCACCGCTGCCCGCCCCGTCAACGGCCTCGGACAGGGTGAAGCAGTCCGCATCGTTGGCCAGCCAGACCGGCTGGCCGAGGGCGGCCTCCAGATCCGCCTTGAGCGGATGGCCGTTGAGGAACAGGCAGTTGGCGTTCTTGATGCAGCCGTTGTCGGCACGCACCGCCCCCGGCAAGCCGATGCCGATGCTGACCGGCGCACCGGCCTCTTCGGCGAAGCCGCGGATAAAACCGGTCACCACCTCGATGAAGGTCTGGTAACCCTGCTGCGGCGTCGCGATGCGGCGCCGGCACAGCTCGTTGCCCTCGCCGTCGAGCAGCAGCCCCTCCATCTTGGTGCCGCCGATATCCAGTCCCAGTCGCAACATCTCGCGCTCCTCTCTCAGGCGGCCTGACGGCGGTAGAGTTCGATGAGCTCGCACACCAGCTCCTTGGCCAGCATGGAGGTCATCAGGTGATCCTGGGCGTGCACCAATACCAGGGTGACCGGGATCTTGCCCTCCCCCTGATCCGCCTCGATCAGCCTGGTCTGCACCGCGTGGGCGGCGTTGGCCGCCTCGGTGGCCTGCCGCAGCAGGTCGTCCGCCTCGGCAAACTGCCCCAGCTTGGCGCTGCGCAGCGCCTCGTAGCACAGGCTGCGTGACTGGCCGGCGTTAATGATGATGCCCATGACGGTTTCTTCGAGATCAAACATCTTGTACTCCTTGGTGTTGCTGTGATGCCGGCTCAGAAGCCGCCGTTGCGGGATACGTCGGCGAACCACTCGCCACTCTTCTTGATGCGGCGCTCGCCGGTCGCCAGATCGAGGCGGACGAAGCCGTAACGGTTCTTGTAGGCGTTGCTCCACGACCAGTTGTCGACAAAGGTCCAGAGGTGATAGCCAAGGCACTGGCACCCCTCACCTATTCCCTTGTGCATCCAGCTCAGGTGATCGCGGATGAAGGCGATGCGGTAGTCGTCCTGGATCTGGCCCTGCTCGCCGAGGAACTTCTCCTCCCCCTCGACCCCCATGCCGTTTTCAGAGATGAAGCAGGGGATGTTGCCGTAGTGGTCCCGCAGGTTGACCAGGATGTCGTAGATGCCTTTCTCGTAGATCTCCCAGCCCCGGTGCGGGTTCATCTTGCGACCCGGCATCTCGTAGTAGTCGAAGAACCACTCCGGCATGAAGGGGCTGGCAGGATTGACCGCGTTGCTGCGGGCCTTGACCCGGCGCGGCTGGTAGTAGTTGACACCGAGCAGGTCCACCTTGCCGGCGGCCAGCAGCGCGCGATCTTCCGGCTCGCTGGCCGGCAACTGGTCATATTCCCGCAGCAGCGCCACCAGCTCGGTCGGGTATTCACCCTTGACCGCCGGGTCGAGGAAGCTGCGGTTGAAGAAGAGGTCGGCAATGTTGGCCGCCTTCAGATCCGCCGGATGCTGGGAACGCGGATAGGAAGGGGTCAGGTTCAGGATGATGCCGATCTGGCCGTCCTGGCCCTGGGCGCGATAGGCCTGCACCGCCTTGGCGTGGGCCAGCATGGTGTGGTAGGCCACGGTCGCGGCACGGCGGAAGTCCACCACGTTCGGGTAGTGGAAGTCATAGAGATAGCCCCCCTCGACCGGCACGATCGGCTCGTTGAAGGTGAACCAGTGTTTGACCTTGCCCCCGAACAGCCGGAAGCAGGTGGCGGCAAACTCGGCGAAGGCGTCGACCACCTTGCGACTCTCCCAGCCCCCTTGCTCCTGCATGGACATCGGCATGTCGAAGTGGAACAGGTTGATGAAGGGGGTGATGCCACGGGCCAGCAGCTCGTCGAGCATGGCGTGGTAGAAGCGCACCGCCTCCGGGTTGGGTTCGCCACGCCCCTGGGGCAGGAGGCGCGCCCAGGAGATGGAGGTGCGGAAACTGTTGTGACCTATCTCCTGCATCAGGGCGATGTCATCCCGAAAATGCTGGTAGAAGGTGGAGGTATCGGCCGGTCCCACCTGCTGGTGGAAGCGGTTCGGCTCGATGGCAAACCAGTGATCCCAGATGGTCGGGGCCTTGCCGCCCTGGAGGCTGGCGCCCTCGGCCTGAGGGGCGGATGAGGCACTGCCCCACCAGAAGGTGTCGGGGAAACGGAACTGCATGGTGTGTCTCCTGTCAGGCCGCCATGGAATGGCGGCCGATGGTTCGATTAGCGGATGTTCTGACGGGTCGCCATGGCGACGTCGCCGGTGAAGGCTTTTTCAGCTTCTTCTCTCTCCTCTTCCTGCTTGAGCAGGCTGCGCTCGTAGGCTTTCAGGAAGGGGTAATACATGACGGCGGCCGAGCACATGCACAGGATGCACATCAGCGCCGGGCTGATGGCCCAGTTCGCGGCCCAGGAGGCACCGATGGGGGCTGGTGTGGTCCAGGGGGTCAGGGACGCCACCCGTGCCACCAGCCCCAGATCCAGCGCGAACCAGGCCAGGGTGGCGTTCATCATGGGCACCAGGATGAAGGGCAGGAAGAACACCGGGTTCATCACGATAGGGGCGCCAAACAGGATGGGTTCATTGATGTTGAACAGACCCGGCACCACGCCCATCTTGCCGATGGATCTCAGGTGGGCCGCCTTGCTGCGCAACAGCAGGAAGGCCAGCGGCAGGGTGGAGCCAACACCGCCGATGAGCAGGTAGTGATCCCAGAAGCCCTGCAGGAAGATGTGGGGCAGTACCTCGCCCGCCGCCATGGCCGCCTGGTTGTTGGCCAGATTGGCCATCCAGAAGGGGTTCATGATGCCGGTAACGATCAGGGCACCGTGGATCCCGGCAAACCAAAGGATCTGGCACAGCAGCACGGCCAGCAGCATGGCGGGCAGGGTGTCGGAGGCGGCGACCAGGGGCTTGATCAGGGCCATGATGGCCTCGGGCAGGATCATCCCCGTGCTGCTCTCAAGGATCAGATTGAGCGGATGCAGGGTCAGGATGATGAGCAACACCGGGATCAGCACCTCGAACGAGCGCGCCACCCCGGTCGGCACCTGAGGAGGCAGCTTGATGGTGATGTTGTGCTTCTTGAGGAAGGCATAGACTTCGGCGGCATAGATGGCGGTGATCAGGGCCGTGAAGATCCCCTGGCCCGAGAAGTACTGCATCGAGATCTGGCCATCCTTGACGGGCGCGGCCACCAGCATGAAGGCCATCAGGCAGAGCAGGCCCGTGGTGACCGGATCCAGCCCGTTTTGCCTGGCCAGGCTGGCACCGATGCCCACCGAGATGAACAGGGTCATCAGCCCCATGCTGAGCTGGAACGGCAGCAGCAGCTGGGCCTGATAGGTGCCGGCGAAGTCAAGCCAGGCCCGGGCAAAGCCCCACTGGGTCTCTTGCGAGAAGGGGGGGAAGATGAACACCAGCATGAAGCTGCCGACGATCATGAAAGGCAGCGCGGCGATGAAACCATCGCGGATGGCCTGGATGTACTTCTGCTGACCGAGACGGCCGGCCAGTGGGCTTATCTTCTGCTCGATCACCGAGACGAAGCGGTCGTAAAGCGTGTTCATGGACTGTTCCTTGTGAAATGAGCCGGGTTAGCCGATCAGCGACAGCGCATGGTCCAGCACCTTGTCGCCCCGCTGCATGCCGTAATCGATCATGTCGATGGTGGCCACCGGCACGCCGTGCGGTGCCGCACGCCCGGCCAGCTCCGCCTGCATGTACTTGACCTGGGGGCCTAGCAGCACGACCTGGTAGTGGGGCATCTGGTTGTCGAACTCGCTGGCACCGAAGGCGTTGATCTCGGCCTCCAGACCGCGTTTCGCCGCCTCTTCCTTCATCTTCTTGACCAGCAGGCTGGTGGACATGCCGGAGGAGCAGCACAACATGATCTTCTTCATCAGATAATCTCCTTGGGGTGGTATGGGAGGGATTGTGCCGATCTCGGAAATGAATGGAAACCGGTTTCCATTTTGATTCATTTCATTTGTGATCCAGGTCGACCATTCCCTGGAGAAGCGTGCCTTTTTTGTGAGCCAGCTAGAAAAACAGGGAAACTCGGTTGGTGAATACGGACGCTGAGTCCGAAAGAGAGCAGAATGGAGGCACGCCATAGCGCCTGGCGAGAAGAGGAAAGATGCCGCAATGAACATGCAAGTGATGGGGATGCTGGCCAGCATTGTTGAACAAAGAATGATACCGGTCGCCAACTGGCTGACACGCAGTCGGCACGTGATGGCACTCAGAGACGGGTTTCAGCTCGCCATGCCCTTCATCATCGTCGGCAGTCTGCTGGTGCCCATCCTCTATCCCCCTGTCACCAGCGACAACGCCCACCCGCTGGCCATCGCCCTGCGGGACCTCTCCCAGCAGCTGATGCCCTGGCTGTATCCTGTCTACAGCCATACCGCCGGCCTGGTCTCCCTCATCATCGCCTTCGGAGCCGCCGCCAGCCTGGCCAAGGCGTATGAGATGCCGGAGCGCCTCTCCGGCCTGTGCGGCTGCGTCGCCTTCCTGCTGCTCATCGACTTTCGCTCGGCACAGGGAGGGGTCTTCGGCTACCTGGGAGGACTCGGGATTTTCACCGCCCTGCTGGCGGCCTTCTATACGGTGGAGGTCATCCGCCTGTTCCAGCGGGCCGGCTGGATCATCCAGTTTCCCGAGGAGGTCCCCCTGATGACCCGCCAGGGATTCCAGCTGATCATTCCCCTGCTGTTTATCACCCTCTCCCTCAGCTTGCTGCGGCTCTGGCTGCAACAGCATTTCGGGATATCGCTGCCCGAGCTGATGGAGTACCTGTTCCAGCCCCTGGTCACCGGCGCCGATACCTTGCCGGCACTGCTCATCGCCCTGCTGGTGGCACACCTGCTCTGGTTCATGGGGGTGCACGGGGCCCTCATCGTCAACGGCCTGCTCTCCCCGTTCTGGATGGCGGGTCTGAGCGCCAACCAGGGCGCACTGATGGCAGGGGAGCCCCTGCCCCACATCTTCCTGCAGGGGTTCTGGGACTACTACCTGCTGATCGGAGGCATAGGCACCACCCTGCCCCTGGTCTTTATGGCCATGCGCAGCCGCAGCCGAACCCTGCACTCGGTCGGCCGGCTCGGCCTCATCCCCTCGCTGTTCAACATCAACGAGCCCCTGCTGTTCGGTTTTCCCATCATCATGAACCCGCTCTTCTTCCTGCCCTTCATAGGGGTCCCCATGGTCAATGCCACCCTGGCCTGGCTGCTGACCGAGTGGGGCTACCTGGATCGCTTCGTCGCCATGTTGCCCTGGTCCATGCCCTCTCCCCTGGGGGCAGCCTGGGCCGCCAATGGCAGCCTGGCCAACGCCCTCATGGTGCTGGTCTGCATCCTCAACAGCTACGTGCTCTACCGCCCCTTCTTCATCGCTCACGAGCGGATGCTGCTGGCCCAGGAGACGGAGCGCAGGGCTCACTGATCAAGCAGGCCGCCCCGAGGCGGCCTGACTCAACGGTTGCCTGCGCGGGCAAAACTGCCCTGGGCCTGCACCTCATAAGGGCCGAGGCAGGCTGGCAGGAAGGCTGACTGCCCCCTATCCAATACCAGGGGGGGCTGGCCGTCACGGTGCAGGGAGAGGGAGCCATTGATGGCAAACAGGATCTCCGCGCTCGTCGTGACCAGCCTGTGTTCCCCCTCGCCGTAGACACTGAAGGTGAAGTCGGGGACAGGCACATCGAAGTGTTGCGCCCCTTCCTCCGCACGGGGAGAGATCAGGAGCGTCTCGACCGGCTTGGGCCGGCATTTGGTGCAGGCGAGCAGTTCGTCCACGTCCAGATGCTTGGCGGTCAGCCCGGCCCGCAGCACGTTGTCGGAGTTGGCCATGATTTCGAGCCCGGTCCCATGGACATAGGCATGGGGGGTACCGGTATCCAGATACATGGCCTGGCCCGGGGGCAGCGTCACCACATTGAGCAACAGGGGAGCAAACAGACCCACGTCCCCCGGATACTGGGTGAACAGGTCCAGCACTAGGGCAAAAGTCTCGTCCTGACGATCGCGCTCGGCACAGACCCTGAGGGCGGCGAGTGCCGTCTCTTTGCTCTCCCCCTCCAGAGTCAGCAGAGCCCGGAAGAAACGTGCCAGTCCGCCCTCGCTCTGATCGGCGGCGAACACCTCCACCAGCGGCGCCAGACTGGCCGCCGCCACCCGCTCAAACAGCACCAGGATGGCGGCAAAGTCACGAAAACCGTTCATCGCCTGATAGGGGGTCAGGGCGAACACCAGCTCGGGCTTGTGGTTGTCATCGCGATAGTTGCGGTAGGGAGCATCGATGGCGATACCCTCCGCCACCTCGCGAGCAAACCCGGCCTCGGCCTGAGCCTTGCTGGGGTGAACCTGGATGGAGAGCGCCTTCTCGGCACAGAGCACCTTGAACAGGAAGGGCAGCCCCCCGAAGCGGGCGTAGGTGGATTCGCCCAGTATCGCCACGCCGCGCCCGGCGATCAGCTCGGACAGAGGCGTCGGCAGGCCAGCTACCTCGACCTGTGAACAGCCGTTGGGATGAGCCCCCATCCAGAGCTCGGCCTGAGGCTTGCGCTCCGGATTCGTGATCCCGAACAGCCGGGTCAAGGCGTCACGGCTACCCCAGTCATATTCCTGGATCGGGTTTCGCATCAGAAATGCTGTCGATAAATACATGATGGACATCTCATGGTGATGGTGGAAGGGAGATGTCCGGAATGTATCAGCCCAACCCAATTACGGAAACCGGTTTCCACTATTGGAGTGATCCACATCAGATAATGACGCCATGAGAGGGGGGTGGCGACAGGTCGACATAAGGGAAGAAAACCTCTGTCCAGCGCGCCTGCGTATCAAGGGTAGGCGTTGTTCAGGCAGCCACGACCTGGCGTGGTGTCATGATACGGCCCAGGAGGATAAGGACGTCAGCCAGCAGCCAGCTGGGGGAATAATGAGGCGAAAGAGGGCAATACTCGGAGCCTGCCGGCCCATTTGACGGCAAGCGCTTTCCAAAACAGGAGGGTGTGACTGAGGGGGGCGTTCGTCGGAGACGGGTCAGGGCAGACCAGAGAGTTGGGTCTGCCCTGAGTGCCGGGCTAGCCCATCAGCCCCAGGTAGTTCATTAGGGTGGCCCCCAGGCTGGTGGTGACGAGCGAGCCCAGGGTGGTGGTGGCGATGATGTTGGCCGCGAGGGCACTGTCACCCCCCATGGCACGGGTCATCACATAGCTGGCGGCGGCGGTGGGGGTAGAGCTGATGAGAAACAGGATGCCGAGGGCCTGAGGGCTGAAGCCGAGGGCCCAGGCCCCCAGCACCAGCAGCACGGGGATGCAGCACAGCCGGTTGACCGTGGCCCAGCCGGTCAGCATGGCGCCGCCGCGCAGGGCCTTGAGGTTGAGGCTGGCGCCGGTGCAGAGCAGGGCCAGCGGCAGGGTCATGTTGGCGAAATAGTTGCCCGTGCTGATGACCAGCTGGGGCAGTTCGATGCCGAGCAGACCGAAGGGCAGGGCCGCCAGAATGGCGATGATGAGGGGGTTTTTGACTATCCCCTTGAGTATGGGTGTGAGCCCCTTTCCGCCCCCCAGGCTGCGGGTCAGGGTGATCACCGCGAGGATGTTGTAGAGCACTGTGATGGAGCCCACCAGCAGGGCGGCGGCCCCTATCCCCTCCGGGCCGTAGGCGTTTTGCACATAGGCCAGCCCCATGATCCCCATGTTGCCGCGAAAGCTGCCCTGCACGAAGATGCCCCGCAGTTTCTGCTCGCTGATGAAACGGGCCGCCAGCACCTCCAGCACCAGGAAACCAGCGAGGGTGCCGAGCAGGCCGTAGAGGATGAGCCAGGGGCTCGGCATGGTGGAAAAATCGGTGCGCACCATGCTCAGAAACAAGAGGGCTGGCAGGGTGACCTGGAACACCAGACGGGAGGCAGACTCGACGAAGCTGTCGGGCAAAAGACCCAGCCGCTTGAGCCAGATGCCGAGTACCAGCACCAGACAGATGGGGCCCGTGATGGAGAGAGAGAAGTGCAGACTTGCCAACAGATCCATGATGCGCGTCCTGTGCAACGGCGAAGAAAGTCGCCTGGGAAAGGGCATTCTAACGCCATGGGCTTGTATTCACAGGAGTTAATCACAACAATGTCTGCATCCCGGTTGTCGCCCTCCCCTGTCACGGATCCCCCATGGAAAAGAAACTGACCATCCTCGATATCGCTCGCCTCAGCGGGGTCGGCAAGTCGACCGTCTCCCGGGTGCTCAATCAGGATCCCAAGGTCAATGCCCAGACCAGGGCCAGGGTCGAATCGGTGATCGCCCAGCACGGTTTCGTCCCGAGCAAATCGGCGCGGGCCATGCGCAGCCAGAGCCAGCAGGTGGTCGGCATCGTGGTGTCGCGCCTCGACTCCAGCTCCGAGAACCAGGCGGTGCGCGGCATGCTGGAGACCCTCTACCAGCGTGGCTACGACGCCGTGCTGATGGAGAGCAAGTTCTCCCCCGCCAAGGTGAGCGAGCACCTGGCGGTGCTGGAGCGGCGCGGGGTGGACGGCATCATCCTGTTTGCCTTCAACGATCTGGACTATGCCGCCATGGCGCCGCTCAGGGAGAAACTGGTGCTGATGGCCCGTGAGCGCCCCGGCTTCTCGTCGGTCTGCTTCGACGATGACGGGGCGGTGCGCGCCGTGCTCGCCCACCTCGGGGAGCGTGGCCTGACCGAGGTCGCCTATCTCGGGGTGGAACGCAGCGATCTCACCACCGGGCTGCGTCGGCATCAGGCTTACCTCGACTACTGTCGGGAACAGGGGCGCACACCCCGCAGCGCCCTCGGGGATCTCGGTCTGCAAAGCGGCTATCGGCTCGCGGCCGAGCTGCTCACCCCCACCACCCAGGCCATGGTCTGTGCCAGCGACACCCTGGCCATCGGTGCCGCCAAGTACCTGCAGGAGCAGGGGCGCACCGACATCCTGGTGAGCGGACTTGGCAGCAATCCCATGCTGACGTTCCTCTTTGCCAACACCCTCAGCCTGGATTTCGGCTACAAGGACGCCGGCATCCTGGCCGCCAGACAGCTGCTCGATCAGATTGAAGAGGGGCAGCCCCCCAGAGCGACCATCGCCCCCTGTCAGCCCCTGTAGTCTATCTTTTCCTCCATTCCCGGCGTTTTGCGCTTTTTGTGACCAGTGCCACGAATTGGGAACGTTCCCATTGCCGATGCCAGCCACTGGCTTCATGCTGATTGGGAACGATACCAATAAACGGGCGGTCCTTGGCCAGCCGGTAAAGACACGACCATTATTCATGGAGTCACAGAGGGAAGGCTCATGTCAAAAGTCAACACACAGCATCTGGCGCAACTGATCGAGCGGATCGGCGGCAAAGAGAACATCACCACTGTCAGCCACTGCCTGACCCGGCTCAGGTTCGTGCTGGCCGATCCGGCCAAGGCCGATCCCAAGGCCATCGAGACCATCCCTTCGGTGAAGGGGAGCTTCACCCAGGGTGGCCAGTTCCAGGTGGTGATCGGCAACGAGGTGGATCAGTGGTACAAGGCGCTCACCCAGGAGATCGGCGTGAGCGGCGGCAGCAAGGAGGCCGCCAAACAGGCCGCCCGCCACAACATGAACCCGTTGGAGCGCGGCATCTCCCACCTGGCGGAGATCTTCGTCCCCCTGCTGCCCGCCATCATCACCGGTGGTCTGATCCTGGGCTTTCGCAACGTCATCGGCGACATCAAGATGTTCGACGACGGCACCCACACCCTCACCGAGATCAGCCAGTTCTGGGCCCAGGTGCACGCCTTCCTCTGGCTGCTGGGTGAAGCCATCTTCCACTTCCTGCCGGTGGGTGTCTGCTGGTCTGCGGTGAAGAAGATGGGCGGCTCCGAGATCCTCGGCATCGTGCTGGGTGTCACGCTGGTGTCGCCGCAACTGATGAACGCCTATGGCATCGGCCAGCAGACCCCGGAAGTGTGGGACTTCGGCCTCTTCGTCATCCAGAAGGTAGGGTATCAGGCCCAGGTCATTCCGGCCCTGCTGGCGGGTGTCTTCCTCGCCTGGGTGGAAACCAGCCTCAAGCGCATCATCCCGGCCTATCTCTACCTGGTGATTGTGCCCTTCATCTCCCTGCTGCTGGCGGTGATCGTGGCACACGCCCTGATCGGTCCGTTCGGCCGCTGGATTGGTGACGGCGTCGGCTTTGCCGCCAAGGCGGCCATGACGGGTTCGTTTGCCCCCATCGGCGCCGCCCTGTTCGGCTTCCTCTATGCGCCCCTGGTCATCACCGGCATCCACCACACCACCAACGCGGTGGACCTGCAACTGATGCAGAGCATGGGCGGCACCCCCATCTGGCCGCTGATCGCCCTCTCCAACATCGCCCAGGCGTCTGCGGTCGTCGGCATCATCCTGATCAGCCGCAAGGAGAACGAGCGGGAGATCTCGGTCCCGGCCGCCATCTCCGCCTATCTCGGGGTGACCGAGCCGGCCATGTACGGCATCAACCTCAAGTACAAGTTCCCCATGTTGTGCGCCATGGTGGGCTCAAGCTGTGCGGCTCTCATCTGCGGCTTCGCCGGTGTGATGGCCAACGGCATCGGGGTGGGCGGCCTGCCGGGCATCCTCTCCATCCAGCCGCAATACTGGGGCATCTACGCCATCGCCATGCTGGTGGCCATCGTGGTCCCCGCCCTGCTGACCCTGCTGGTCTACAAGCGCCAGCAGGCTGCCGGCAAGCTGGATCTGGCCACGGCCTGATCCACACAACCTCGGCGGAGCCCTGGCTCCGCCCTTTATCGTTGCCCTGTTCCAACTAATCCGGTTTCAACCAATGAGCGAACCAACCATGACACAGACACCCTGGTGGCAAAGCGCCGTGATTTACCAGATCTACCCCAAAAGCTTTCAGGATTCCGGCGCCCGTGGCACCGGTGATCTCAAGGGGATCATGGCCCGCCTCGACTATCTCAAGACGCTGGACGTCGATGCCCTCTGGCTGACCCCGGTCTACGTCTCCCCCCAGGTGGACAACGGCTACGACATCGCCGACTACCTGAATATTGATCCGGCCTACGGCACCATGACCGACTTCGAGGCCCTGCTGGCCGCCGCCCATGATCGCGGCATCCGCATCGTGATGGATATCGTGGTCAACCACACCTCCACCGAGCACGCCTGGTTCAAGTCGGCGCTGGGGGACAAGAACAGCCCCTATCGCGACTACTACATCTGGAAAGATCCGGTGGACGGCGGCGTGCCCAACAACTGGCAATCCAAGTTTGGCGGCAGCGCCTGGGAGCTGGACCCGGCCACCGGCCAGTACTACCTGCACCTCTTTGCCCGCGAGCAGGCGGATCTCAACTGGGAAAACCCGGCCGTGCGCGCCGAGGTGAAGAAGATCATCCATTTCTGGGCGAAGAAAGGGGTCGACGGTTTCCGCCTCGACGTCATCAACCTCATCTCCAAGGCTCAGGCATTCCCTGACGACGAGGTGGGGGATGGCCGCCGCTTCTACACCGACGGGCCGCGCATCCACGAATTTTTGCAGGATGTGAGCCGCGACGTCTTCGCCCCAGTGGGGGCCATGACGGTGGGGGAGATGTCCTCTACTTCTCTGGAGCACTGCCAGCGCTATGGCGCCCTCGATGGCTCCGAGCTCTCCATGGTGTTCAACTTCCATCACCTCAAGGTGGATTACCCGGGCGGCGACAAATGGACCAAGGCCCCGTTCGATTTCCTCGAACTCAAGCGCATCTTCAACCACTGGCAGAGCGGTATGCATGGCAAGGGGTGGTCGGCGCTGTTCTGGTGCAACCACGATCAGCCGCGCATCGTCTCCCGTTTCGGCGATGAGGGCGAGCATAGGGTGGTCGCCGCCAAGATGCTGGCCAGCACGCTGCACGGCCTGCAGGGGACGCCCTACATCTATCAGGGGGAGGAAATCGGCATGACCAACCCCGGTTATGAGCGCATCGATGACTATCAGGATGTGGAGAGCCGCAACATCTTCGCCATCAAGCAGGCGGAAGGGATGAGCGAGGCCGAGATCCTCGCCATTCTCGGCGCCAAGTCCCGGGACAACTCGCGCACCCCGATGCAGTGGAGTGCGGCCCCCAATGCGGGCTTCACCGCCGGCACCCCCTGGCTCAAGCCCGCCGCCAACTACCCCGAGATCAACGCCGAGACGGCGCTCGCCGACCAGCACTCAGTGTTCTGGCACTATCGGGATCTCATCGCCCTTCGCAAGGCGCACCCCATCTTCACTCAGGGGGATTATCAGGAGCTGCTGACCGGGCACCCGCAGATCTGGGCCTATGTCCGCCGCGCCGACGGTCAGACCCTGCTGGTGGTGAGCAACTTCTACGGCGAGCCGGTGGAGTTTGCCCTGCCTGCCGAGCTGCAAAGCGGGGAGGGGCGACTGCTGCTTGGCAACTACCCGGATAGCCCGGCCCGGCCGCAATCCTGCAAGCTGCGCCCTTACGAATCCCTGATCTGGCTGATGGAGCAATGATGACTGACGCAACGACAGTGCAGCGGCCCGCTGTGCGTGGCCCCGAGTGGCAGAAGATGGTGGCGGGAGCGCCCTATGATGCAGGGGACCCCGAACTGCGGGCTGCGCGGGAGCAGTGCCGCGCCCTGCTGGGAGAACTGAACCGGGAGCGAACCGATGCCCCTGGTTGGGATGAGCGCCTCACCCGCCTGCTGGGTGGCCGCGCAGAACGCTGTTTCATCACGCCCCCCTTCTTCTGCGACTATGGCGCCAACATCTTTGTCGGCGAGAATTTCTACGCCAATTTCAACTGCACCATCCTGGATGTGTGCGAGGTACACATAGGCGACAACGTGCTGCTGGCCCCCGGAGTGCAGATCTACACCGCTACCCACCCGGTGGCGGTAGCGCCTCGCATCAAGGGGGTCGAGTTCGGCAAGCCGGTGCGCATCGGCAACAACGTCTGGATTGGGGGCAGCGTCGTCATCTGCCCGGGCGTCACCATAGGGGACAACAGCGTCATCGGGGCGGGGTCCGTTGTCACCAGAGACATTCCGGCAGGCGTGGTGGCGGTCGGCAATCCCTGCCGGGTCTTGCGCCCCATGACGGCAGAGGAGCTGGCGCCCGGGGAACCTGGCTGACACAGAAGGGGCAGGCCGTACCTGCCCCTGTTCCTTTCCCTGACGGCGCTCCCGCAATGCCGGCAAGGCTTCGGCGCAACCTCCTCTTTACCCGGGCAGCAAGGCGCTGCAACGCTTGTGCTGTCCCATGACCACCAGAGTCTTGAAACTGCGCACCTGATCCCTGGCATGGAGCACCCGACGGGTGAACTGCTCGTAACTTTGCATGTCCCTAGCGGCCACTTGCAGCACGAAGTCCTGCTCCCCCGTCACATACCAGAGATCCATCACCTCGGGTTCCCGCTGCAGGCTGGCGATCATCTCATCGACGATGCGGCCATGATCCCGCTCCAGGGTCACCAGCACCAGCATGGTGATGGGCCAGCCCATGGTGGACGGTGCCACCAGCGCCACTTCCCGCTCGATGAGACCGGACTCCCGCAAGGCGCGGACGCGGCGGTAGCAGGCTGGGGCGGAAAGACCGACCCTGTGGGCCAGCTCCGGCGTGGGCAGACGGGCATCCTGTTGCAGCTCGGCGAGGATGAGCAGATCAAATTTGTCGGTCATGGGGTTCATTAGATAAAAATTATCGCACAAGGCCAGTATTAGACCGGTTTTACCCAAGTCTCCAGATATATTTTACTGCTCATCGTCCTGCCCGGTATGAATACCATGCAACCCAACCCCAATGCCCTCTCCTCTCTTCTGGCCGTCCTGCTCGCCATGCTGTCGATCACCCTCGGCGCCTCCCTGGCCAAATCCCTGTTTCCCCTGCTCGGAGCCGCAGGCACGACCCTGTTCCGGCTGGGGTGCGCCGCCCTCCTTCTCTCCCTGGTGTTTCGCATCTGGCGTGCCCCCCTCGACCGATGCACCCTGCTGGGCGCCATCCCCTACGGCCTGTCGCTTGGGGCCATGAACCTGCTCTTCTATCTCGCCATCGCACGCATTCCCCTCGGCGTTGCCCTGGCCATCGAGTTCATCGGCCCCCTGACAGTGGCCCTGCTCTCCTCACGCCACCGGGCAGACTTCATCTGGCTGATACTGGCCATCGCCGGGCTGCTGCTGCTCTTGCCCCTGCGGGCAACACAGCAGGCCATCGATCCCCTGGGGGCCGCACTGGCTCTCGGGGCTGGCCTCTTCTGGGGGCTCTATATGCTCACCGGAAAGCGGGCAGGAGCCTTGCTGGGCGCACAGGCTCCGGCGCTGGGCATGTGGGTGGGCACCCTGCTGGTATTGCCCTTCGGGCTGGAGGGGGCGATCGAGGCGTCATTCACCGTCCCCGTGATCCTCACCATCATCGGGGTGGGGCTGCTCTCGAGCGCCATCCCCTACTCTCTCGAGATGTTTGCCCTGCGCCGCCTTCCCCTCAAGAGCTACGGCATTCTCACCAGCGGTGAACCGGCCATGGGAGCCTTGATGGGACTGATATGGCTGGGCGAGCAGTTGCCCCCGTCCCAATGGCTCGGGATAGCCGCCATCATCGCCGCCTCCATGGGCACCACCTGGCAGGCGGGTCGTCGACAAGCCGGCTCCGCCTGAACCAAAAAAACGGGGCCGGCGATGACCGGCCCCAGGGATGGCACGAGAGCGTCAGGACGAGTAGTCGTAACAGCGTTTGAGCTCGCCGAAGTCATAGAAGAAGCTGCCCACCGCAATGGGGGCGCAACCTGCCTTGAAGGCGAGCTCCTTCTCGTTGTAAAGCATCTTCACCAGCACCCGGCCGGCCTCGTTGCGGTAGACATCCCACTGGATGTTAGCCGCATAGGGAGAGACCCAGCCGCCACGCCATTCGTTGTTTTCCTGGCTCATCAGCACGCCAGGCTGGGCGCTCTGACGACTCCCTGCCAGCTCCATCAGTGCCGCCAGCGGGATCAGGGTCTCCGCATGGGCGAAGCGCAGCTTGGCGACATGCTCGCCCGCCTCTTCCACCACCTGGGTCTGTACCTCGTTGAAGAGGCCGTCAAGCAGGGGCTGGGCCACGGCGTAGGTGGCGCTCTGGCTGGCAAGACTCGGTCCCTTCTCGTAGAAGTCCTCGGCATCGGAAAGGTAGGAGAACCAGGCAGACTCCTCTGGCGTGATGAACTGCTCGAGATCCCAGGACCCGCCTTGTGCCTGCGCCTCCCGGATCATCCCCGGGCCGATGATGAAGAGGTTGTAGAGCATGAGGGCGGCGTCCACCTCGTCGCGCACATGGGTCTTGCCGCCGTCTTCCGGATTCACCGCCACATAATCCACCCCGGCGGCCAGCTCGTCGACGAAGGCTTTACTGTAGAGACGCTCGAGCATCTCGCGGGCCATCACCCGGGTCCTGGGCAGGGCCTTGAGCGCATCGAGGACCTCGGTCAGCTCGGGAGCAGGAGCCACCCCGTTGTCTTCGTCCCCGACAAAGGCCTGATAGGCCTGGAAGGTGGGCAGATACCGGGTGTACTCCCCCTGTGGCTCGGTCTTGTGGAAGTAGAGCTCGAACTTGTTGCGCAGCCCCTTGTCGATCTCGGAAGGGTTCTCCTGGCTGACGTAACAGTCGGGGCGGTCCGTCACTAGAGAGACCCGTTTGGCCAGGCTCTGCATGAAGAAGTAGGCGCTTTCGTTGGCGCGATCCTTGCCCGATGTCTCGACCTTGAGGCAGAGGGGAGTCGATTCAGTGGTCAGCAGGGTGGGCAGCCGTTCGGCGAGCCGGGTCGCCAGGTTGGCGTGCTCCTCCTTGCCGAGCGCACTCAGCAGGCCATAGCCGAGGGTCTGGTTGGCGGCCGTGACGGCGTCCACCTTGGCGCCGAGCCGTTGGCCCAGCTCGGTCAAGGCCCCCTGCCTCGCGGCCTCCTCCCACACCAGCTTGGTCAGCACGTCGTATTTGGGGCTGGACAGCGAGCAGGAGCCGTGGCGTGCCACCAGTTCGGTGAAGACGGGACTAAAGCCTTCAGGGGCAACCTCATAGCTGTTCATTGCCTGACGGGCGGCATAGACCGCCTTGGTGCTGTATTGATAGTCGCCGACGGCAGGCGAGGAAGAGTCATTGCCCGAATGGCAGCCGCTCAGCAGGGTGGCCGCCACGCAGGCGGCAAGGGAAGAAACGCGAAACATAGTCATCCTTGAACCAGTGTGAAAATGAAGCCGCACAGTACGCACCGGATGTGACAATCTGGTGTCAGGTCTGGGACATGCACCTCTCTCCGGAAGGGTGACTCCCCTCCAACCCGTCTATGTCCCCCCACAAAACATCATTCATATTTTTTGAACGTGTAGGCCAGTTTATCTCGCTAACAATGACCGGGTGAGGCGCTTAATATTCACACATCGCTTAGGCAGGAGCGCCAAGCCGCAAAACAACTGGTCGTTCATGGCAGTCCCCCATACATATGGGCGACAAACCTCCGTGACAAAACAACACACCATTTGAATGACCTCTTGCATGGATGCATTGATGCAGGCCTGTCAGGCCTTGCCAATGACATAAAAACCAAGAGAGTGAATGAACATGAAAAACGTGATCAAGATGCTGGCCGTTGCAGGCCTGATGAGTGCCGGTGTTGCCCAGGCTTCCGTCCCCGCCGACTTCAACGCCACCCCGGGTGTGCTGTTCGTGAACTGGCATGCCAGCGCCGCCATGGCCGGCAAAGCCAACCCCATGCTGGAGGTGCGCGATGAATCCGGTGATCTGGTGGCATCGGTCCACGCCAACCTGATGGGCACCCAGCAGGTACAGATCCCGAACCGCGCCCAGGGCAACCTGACCGTCAGCCTCGGCGATCAGAGCAGCGATTACCGCATCCCGTTCGGCATCGGCAGCGGCAATCCCCGCTGATCAACGCAGACGACGTCCCTCCCGGGTCTGGCAAAGACACGCCGACCAGGCGAGAGATCAACGACAAGGGCGCCATCAAGGCGCCCTTGTCGTCGTTGCCGTCGGCATACACGGCTACTGGGTGAAGACGGGACCGAAACCGGATCCCCACAGGATGGCCGTGGCAGCCAGCACGCAGACCAGCAACACCAGGCCGACCGTCACCACTGAACTGGCGTAGATGAATCCCTGCTCCTTGGTGATGTGCATCAGGATGGGCACGCCGATATAGAGCAGGTAGACGGAATAGGTCAGCCCGACCAGACCGATGAGCATCACGAACCAGAGATGCGGGAAGAAAGCGGAGAAGCCCACCATGAAGAGTGGCGTGGAGGTGTAGGCCGCCAGCTCCAGCGAGGTCGTGTAGCTGGGATCCGAGCCGAAGGTATGCCCCATCCAGTGCACCAGATAGGAGAGTGCCAGCACGCCGATGATAAGGGTCACGTACATGGCGACCGACAGCTTGAATGCGCTGTTGGCGGTCAGGGTGATGGGATCGCCGACCCCGATGCTCCAGCCGATGTGAACGGCGGAATAATAGGCGCAGATGGGAGGGATAAGGGCCACGAGCAGGATGTGGGTCAGACTGTTTCTGAAGCTGTCGTGCCGCTCGTCTATGGTATGCCATTCGGTGTGGGGATGGGCATACAATCCCCATAAGTGATTCAATATCATAGCGTTATTCCTTCTCTACATCGGTGGTTGGCGGATCGATACCGGGCTTTCTCCTCTGATTGCGTCATGTCCGGGCGCTGGCGGTGCCATCGCTTGCCATGGCATGCGATGACTTTAAATAAAGTCGCTCCACCGCCGCTGCGTCAAGCGAGGTCGCCGGGCCAGCCGGGAGGGATGGGAAGACAGCAGGAGGGCACCGGAGGCGGGCACTGATGGCACCCGCCGCTGGCACTCCCGTCAATACTGCTTGGTTTTCGAGGCAAAACCCGCGAGGAAGAGACCGGTCAGGAACATGCCGCAGAAGGCCTCGATGGCCGACAGCAGTTGCAGCGGCGAGGAAGTCTGGGAGATGTCCCCATAACCCAGGGTCACGAAGGTGACGATGCTGAAATAGAGGGAGCGCCCCAGATGGCCGTGGGTTGCAGACTCCGGCGCCAGGAAATAGGTCAGGGTCGCCAGCAGGATCACCCCCATCGACATCAGCAGGCTTCTGATGGGACGCTCCCCAAACCCCCAGGTGATGAAGCTGATGAACTTGCCAGCGCACTTGAGATAGCACAGCAGGGAGAGCCAGCACTTCGTCATCGGACCGCTGCGCAACCAGCGCTCCCGGAACAGCTCCCGCGGGCTCGCCAGGGACTTCATCTCGTGCAGCTTCTCCTTGTAGTAACACTCGCCGGCATCGACTGTGTCACCCACGCTGGAGAAGAGACGCTTGGCATTGCGATAGAGTTTGCTCGCCTCGTTGTGGTCGATCCGCCCATTGTCGTTGTAGACCACCTCCACCTTGTCCAGGTTGGTGTGCTCCATGGTGGCATCGAAGTTCTTGGCGCTGACGCTGAAGTTTTTCAGCACCGCCCGGGAGGAGTGGAAGCGGATCTCCTCGCACTCTATGGTGAAGTCCTGAAAGACCCCGTCCTCCAGCGCCAGCTCCCGCTTCTTGGCCCAGGCCCTGTGGTCCCACAGCAGGGAGTCGAACAGATCGAGCCCGATCACCCCGCCATTGACCCTGACCCCCTTGGCCGAGCAGTGCCACAGATAAACCTTGGAGTTGTTGACGGCCCCATCGAGAGAGAGCTCGTCGAGACAGGTAAAATCGAGCAACCGGCCGGAGATGATGGGGCTTTTGAGGGCAACACCGCCGATGTTGAGCAGACGATGCTTGCCCAGCACCTGGGCCTCCCCCTTGTTGTTCTCCGAGACCGAGAGCAGGCTTTGCACCCGTTTCACCTCGTCATTGCCATGTTTTCCCGCCAGCCACATGCTGTAAGGCTCGAAACGGGTCTCCGAGCGGATGAGGCCGCTCTTGCGCAGGGATTCCAGTGCACTCGAGGCGCTCTCATACAGGCGGACCTTGTCGTCGCTCATGTAGACACAAAGGCTCAGCACGCAGCGGGAGCTGATGAAGCGGGCGATGCCGATCTGGAAGATCACGCTTTTTTCTATCTTCTGCTCCGCCATCCAGTCGTCGAAATCGGGCAGCGACGCCACCAGCAGCGCCCAGATACGGGGATAATCGTTCTCACGCCGCCACTCGTTGAATTGCTCGGGGGAAAGCTGCCAAAGCTCTGTTGCATTCATAGATGACCTCAGTAATGGAGATGTTCTCGTCGGTGATTCTCTGTCAAGTGCAACCAATAGAAGCGAGCTTACAACAGCAACGAATGGCCCCTAAGAATCAGGAGAAAAAAAGTTAACCATTTGAAAAAAATGCATAAATGCTTTCTCACACACCAAAAAATGAACGCTCAGAGATAAAAAAAACTCCCGACCGGGAGCTTTTTTTATGGGTAGAACGCGATGGCATTACGCCTCCAGGCTGATGCCGATGTTGGAGACGCCGTCCTGGGCCGCGAAGGCGCGGATGGCAAGGATGCGATCGCTGTCCCGTTCATGGGCCACCCGTTTGAGCAGTTCGACCTGGAACTCCAGCTCGGCCTCCATGTACTCGTGCTCATAGAGCTCCTCATCGCTGAGATCCCGCTCTTCCAGCATCTCTATGAAGCCGGCGACCGTGCCGACAGACGCATGGCTGGCGTCGTTGGCCTCTTCCCCCACCCGGCAGATCACCGAGTTGTAGGCACAACCCAGCGCCACGCAGGCGTCCAGTGCCGGATAGGCGCCGTAGGATTCAAACTTGCGGGGATCGGGAATGTAGACTTCAAACGCTTCCAGAATGGCACCAAGATTGACGCGGGATCCCTTGACCGTCAGGTAGTTCCACATCTGATCCAGCGCGTGACGGAATGCCCTCGCATCCCCGAAACCGGAAGCCTGGGTAAAGAGCACATAGTTGGGGTACATGCGCTCTGCCAGCGCCAGGGTATAGACGGTTTGCTGCCAGGGCTGCAGCTCGGCCAGTCGCTTATAAAACTTGTCACCAAACACTGGAGTCGGATCCTTTGCAAAATGTGGGGCAGATTGTAGCCCACGAGGGCCCCGTCTAAAAATGAAAAAGCTCCCTGCTCGACTATCTTGCCCGATCAACTGGGGTAAGATGGAGACAGCATCCCTCTCGCCTTGCCATAAACACGATAAGGAACAAGAGTATGAGCCAACGTACCCTGCTGCTGTTGAGTCAGGACAACAGCCACTATGAACGCCTGCTCAAGGCGGCCCATCTTCCCCATCTGCACATTCTTCGGGCCGACAATCAGGCCGAGGCCGAACAGCTTATCGGTGACGCTCATATCCTGATGGCCGAGCCTGCCCGGGCCAAGCCGCTGCTGGCCAAGGCCGGCAAGCTCAGCTGGCTCCAGTCGACTTATGCCGGGGTCGATGTGCTGCTGGACGCCAGTTGCCGCCGCGACTACCTGCTCACCAATGTCCGCGGCATCTTCGGCCCCTTGATGAGCGAGTATGTGTTCGGCCATCTGCTCAGCCTGACCCGCCAGTTGCCACTCTATCGCGAGCAGCAGCAACAGGGCGTCTGGCAGAGCCATCCCTATCAGGGCTTGAAGGGAAAGACGCTGCTGCTGCTCGGCACCGGCAGCATAGGGCAGCATATAGCCCACACCGGCAAACATTTTGGCATGAGGGTGCTCGGCATCAGCCACAGTGGCCGTGAACGTGCCGGGTTCGATCAGGTGTACCAGTTGCCGGCACTCAACAAAATGCTGGCCCAGGCCGATGTCATCGTCAGCGTGCTGCCCGCCACCCGCGAGACACGCCATCTCTTCACCGCCGAACGCTTCGGCCACTGCAAACCGGGCGCCATCTTCTTCAACGTCGGCAGGGGCAATGCCGTCCATGAGGGGGAGCTGCTGGCGGCACTGCAAGCCGGCAAGCCCGCCATGGCGGTGCTCGATGTGTTCGAGCAGGAACCCCTGCCCGCTGACAGCCCGCTCTGGCACCAGCCCAATCTCATCGTGACGCCCCACAACAGCGCCTACAGCTTCCCGGAAGATGTGGCCCAGATCTTCATCCGCAACTACATCCGCTTCATCGATGGTCAGCAGCTGGACGGCAGGATCGACTTTGACAAGGGTTATTGAAGCCGTTCTGCAATGAAAAGGCCCCGCCAGTTGGCGGGGCCTTTTTCGTCAGGAGGGAGCCGTTCAGCCCGCCTCCATCTCTTTGCGGTAGCTCTTCACCTTGGCGAGGAACTGACGCTTGTCCTTGCCGGAGAGCGGCTCCGCCATCGGCAGCTTGATCTTCATGGGATCCACCGGGCGGTTGTTGATGCGCACCTCGTAGTGCAGGTGAGCACCGGTGGAGCGGCCCGTGTTGCCGGAGAGGGCAATCTTGTCACCCATCTTCACCTTCTGGCCCGGCTTGACCAGCAGCTTGCTCAGGTGCAGATAACGGGTCATCAGGGTACGGCCGTGCTTGATCACGACATAGGTGCCTGCCAGCGGGTGGCTGGTTGCCTTGAGGACCACACCATCACCGGTCGCCATGATGGGCGTGCCTACCGGCAAGGCAAAGTCGGTCCCCTCATGGGGCCGGACCTGCCCGGTAATGGGATGACGGCGATTCGGGTTGAAACTGGAGCTGACCCGGTAACGGCTGTGAGTCGGATAACGGCGGAAACCGCGCTCCAGGCTGTTTGCCTGACCGTCATAATAGTTGCCATCTTCCGACAACCAGGCTGACACGGCCTTGCCCTGGCTGAACACCTCGACCCCCAGCAACTGGGTATTGCCCGTACTCTTGCCGTCGACCGTCTCCTGACGGACCAGCACCTTGAACTTGTCACCTTTTTTCAAATCCTTGGCGAAGTTGAGGCGCCACTGGAACAGGTTGGCAATCTTCTGGATGTGGTTGGCCGGGATACCGGCATTGCGGGCGCTGACGTAGAAGCTGCCGTTGATGACACCGTCATAGCTCTTCTGCTGCCACTCTACCTCTTCATTGAGCATGTTGGCGCTATAGGTGTCGTCGGTACGCTCCAGCACCAGGGTCTGCTTGATGTTCAGGCGGATCTTCAACTGCTGCAGAATGTTGTCCTGATCGATCAGCAACTCGATGGTCTGACCGGGTTTGAGACGCGCCAGGTTGTTCTTGGCATCCGCATCCAACACCTTGTAGAGGGTGGTGGTGGACAGCCCCAAGTTGTTGAAGATGGTGGTCAGGTTCTCGCCGTTGCGAACCCGGTAATCTTGCCATTGAGGCGTGGCATCGGCCGGGATGTCGTCTTCGGGAGCGGCTGACTCGACCAGCTCGTGATCCGGAATGTCGTTGAAGTCGGTGTTGTCTTCGTTGGTTGCGGTGCCCGTGGTGGCGATCGGCAACTCCAGACGCAATGGCCGCTCCAGGATGTCACCGGGAGCTGGCAATACGGCTACCGCTGACAGCGTCATGGCCGTGAGCAATAGCATGGCATAGAAATGCTTGCGGGGAACCGGGGGTTCCCAATTGGCAGCCTGAGCTACCAAGGGACGGAGACGTTTCATCCGCTATCCTGTTATTAGATCTAAGGGTGGTGGTTGTGGGTCTGTTTTTATGAGTTTTTATTATGAAAACCGAATATCTGGCTTTTAGACCTAAAAACTTACAAAAAGTTCATAGCTCCATGCACGAAACTCACATTTTATGCATAACCTTCCAGCATGGGCAGAAATGATCGTCATTTTCAGCCATTTTTTTCTATTTTTAAGAACCAAGTCCGGTTGTGGTGCTCTCCGGCCCAGAAAATGTTGCAAAAACATCTCCATGGAGTGGGTATGTCATTGGCAAAATTGTTAAATGTAATCATCCTAATCCTCTTCACCATCGGCGCCGCGCTGCTGCTCGTGCTGGAGATCACGACGGTACGACAGTCTATTCTCGACCAGATGTCGGCCAACCTTGAAACCGCCATCACCGCACTGGGGCTGGTGCTGCAGGGCACTCTGCTCAACGATGACAAGGTCCTTGCCGAGACCATAGTGAACGCCATGTTCGACGGAGGCTTCGTCAACTCCGTCGTTCTGCTGGATCCGGATGGCCAGGTGCTGTTCCAGAAGGTGTTCCACACCGCACAGCAAAATGTTCCAGGCTGGCTCCCCTCAGTTATCGACATGCCACCGGTCAAGATTGAGCAGGAGTTGACCGACGGCTGGCGCATTCTCGGTACCCTCACGCTCGAGGGACACAAGGGTTACGCCTACCAGCATCTGTGGAACGCCATCAGTCGTACCGGACTTGCGCTGCTCGCCGGCCTGCTGGTGTTCAGCCTGGTGATCACCTGGGTGTGCCGCCGCCTGCTGCGCCCCCTCGAACAGATCAGTCTGCAACTGGCCCGGATCCGCAAACGCCAGTTCAGCGGCAACCTGCCAACCCCGTGGCTTCGCGAATTGCAGGAAGTCGTTGTCTCCATCAACCAGCTGGTCTCTGAACGCAAGCGGGACCTGCTGCAACAGCGGCTCAAGATCACCCAGCTTGGCAAGCACGACGCTCTCCCGACCCACCAGAAGCTCGTTGGGCTGGTCGACACCGATGGCAACACCTATCAGCAGCATTTCTTCTCCACTCAGGGGAGTATCAGGCTCTACAGCCGCCTGCTACCCAAGCACCCCCCCACCACGGACAGTTCGCCGGATGAAATTCGGGGGCTGCTCAACAACTGGCTGACCCAGAAGGCGGAAGGGCTCCAGCTGCCTCTCAGCCTGCTCGGCCACCCAGACTGGGCGCAGTTTGCCCCCGTGCTGACCAGCGCTCGTGGCAAGACGCTGGACTGGCGCTGGGATCTGGCGATCTTCCCCCCCCTGGCCGAGGAACGACTGACCGCACTCCAGTCCCAGGGGATTGAGCTGGCATTCAGCAACATCCCGATGAACAACGACAATCTGGCCAGGCTCGACCCCATCAGACCCGTCTTCATCAGTTGCCAGCTCACCCAGTCCCCCCTTTATTGGAACCTGCTCTCCCAATGCCTCCATGCTTCCGGCTACACCTTGCTGGCGGAAGCCGGCGACGTAAGCGATGTGGACATGCTGCGCAGTTGGGGCATCGATGGTTATGCCACTCAGGAGAATGCATCATGAGGATCCCGCTGCTGCTGCTCGCCCTGCTGTGGCAACCGACCCTGCACGCGACCACCATGACCATAGGCACAGGGGGAGAGCAAGGCATCTATTACCAGGTCATCAAGGAGTTCTGCAGACTGGCCAAAAAAAGTGACCCCACGATGCCCTGCAAACTACAGGCCAGCTCCGGGTCCATCGAAAATCTCCGCCAGCTGAAAACGGGAGAGGTACCCTATGCGCTCGTCCAGTCCGACTGGCTCTATCAGGCCAGCCAGGGCACCGGGCCTTTCGCTGCCCAGCCACAACCCGAGCTGAGGGCGCTCTTTGCCACCCACGCCGAACCTTTCACCATAGTGGTGCGAGCCGATGGGGATATCACCACCCTGGAGCAGCTCAAGCTGGCCCCCATCGACATGGGCCTGAAGAGTTCAGGGACTCGTCAAACGGCATTGGCCCTGTTCAATGTTCTGGGCGCAAAGGAGCAGGATCTCGATTTGAAGAGCGTCGCCAATCTCTCCGAAGCGTTGTGCAATAAACAGATCGATGCCTATGGCCTTGTCATTGGTCATCCCAACCGCATCGTGCTGGACACCGCCAAGCGCTGCGCCGTGCGCTTCCTGGCGATCGAGGGGCCCGTAAGGGACCAGCTGCTCAAAGGGGTCAGGTATTACCAGCGCAGCCAGGTGCCGGCACGCATCTACCCGGGCAACCTCAAGGCAACCCCCACCTTCGCCATCGCCGCCACCCTGGTGACCAATGCCGCCACTCCCGATGACGAGGTCTATCGGCTGACCCGGGCCATGCTGAGCCAGCAAACCAGTTTCAACGAACAGACCTATGGCTATGCGAACCTGTTTCACAAGGCGCGCAACAAAATAGGCCCGGTGCTGAGTGTCGAACAGCATCCGGGCGCGGGAAAATATTTCGAGGAGTTGAAGGCGGCGGGCAAGTTATAGCTGGCGACGGGGGGAGCGCAGATGCTCGCTGGAGAACCGGCTCTGCATCGAGGTCCACTGGGCCAGGCGATCGGCACTCCCCGCCAGGGTTCCCTCGCGGCGGGATTTCATGATCCAGATGCTTTTGGCATCGAAACTGTAAACCGGCTGCAGATCATTGCGCTTGCTCCCCGGCAGGATGCGGCCATTGATGTTGTCCAGCACCAGGGGATCTGACTTGATGGTCGGGAAGTACAACGTCACCATGTGGAACTGGTTGTAACGAATTGCCTTCACATAGGCTAGCCGCAGCTTCTTCTCGTCGACCCCCAGCTCCATCAGGGTGTAGTACTTGGCGATGCTGTAGTCCTCGCAATCCCCCCCTCTCGCCCCGATGAACTCCAGCGGATTGGCCCAATAATCATCATCCCCCCACAGTCTGGGATCCTCGCTGTAGGTCAGGTTGTTGAAGTAGTTGTTCACCAGCTCCAGCTTCTGCTGGTCCGTCGTTCCGGCCCTTGGCGTCAGCAGACGAGAGAAGGCCTCGGACCGCTGGATCGCTCTGGCGCCATAGACCGCCTGCATTTTTGCCCTGAGTTCCGGGCTGGCGATGTGTTCGGAAAGACCGGATGCCTGTACGCCGGATCCCAGCAGGGTCAGCGTGCAGGCAGAGACGAGCAACCATTTCATGACTGACACTCCATATCAGATGCTGGAGGTCAGTATAGTTGGCCGCACCGCCTCTATCGTCAATGTCGGGCAAGGCCTAGCGGCACTGGGCGAAGGCGTCCGCCAACTGCTGCATGAATTGCGGATAACCGTCCGGACCGAGCGGCACCTGCTCGCCGACTTCGTCCAGCAGCAGCACCTTGGCCCCGGTATTGCGGGCAACCGACTCGATCACCGCCGGGGAGAACTGCGGCTCGGCGTAGATGCAGCTCGCCTTTTTCTCTTCCAGCGCCTTGCGGATGTCAATCAGCGTCTTGGCTCCCGGGCGACGCTCCGGGCTCACGGTGAAGTGTCCCTTGGAGCTCATGCCGTAGTGACGCTCCCAGTATCCATAGGCTTCGTGGAACACGAAGTAGCCCTTCTGATCCACCGCCTCCATCTGCACGGCGATCACCTTGTCCAGGGCGTCAACCTTGCCCTCGAAGGCCGCGAGATTGGCGGCATAGCGCGCCTGGTTGGCAGGATCCAGCTTGCCCAGTTCGGTTGCAATCGCCTTGGCAATCACCTTGGCCTGGGTTGGACCCAGCCAGATGTGGGGATCCACCCCTTCGTGGTGGTGCCCTTCATGGCCCTCGTCGTGCGAGCCGTGGTCATGGGCGGCATGGTCATGATCCTTGTCATCATGGTGATGATCGTCATGCTCCCCCTGGGTCGCATAGTTGTACAGCGACATGCCGGGAACCTGGGTCAGGGTCAATACATGAGGATGCCGGGCAAGGGGTTTGGCCATGAAGCCTTCCAGCTCCGGACCGACCCACACCACCAGATCGGCCTCCTTGATATTGCGCATGTCGGAAGGGCGCAGGGAAAAATCGTGGGGCGACGCGCCAGTGGGCAGCAGCACCCCGGGCTCGCTCACGCCATCGGTGATCGCCGCCGCGATGAAGCCCAGGGGTTTGATGGTGGTCAGCACCTCGAGGGCACGGACAGGCAGACTCACCGCCATCAGGGCAGTGATCAAAGCAAGAATTCGCATAGAGGTCTCGTCAGGGAGTATGTGTGTGATAATATAACAAACCAACGTCGCTGTTATATTATAACTCTCACAGGCTGTAAACCCCGGAGCTGTCATGACCCAACTGGTGGAGCTGAAAGAGGTCTGTCTCTCATTTGACGGACGACTCGTGCTCGACAAGGTCTCCTTTACCCTGAACAAAGGCAAAATCACCACCCTGGTCGGCCCCAACGGGGCGGGCAAGAGCACCCTGAGCAAGCTGGTGCTGGGCTTGCTCCGCCCAGATTCGGGGGACATCGTCCGCCGCCGCGATCTGCGGGTCGGCTATGTACCCCAGCGCCTCTATCTGGACCCCACCCTCCCCCTGACGGTGCGCCGCTTCCTGCAGCTTGGCAAGAACAGCCGCCTCTCCATCGAGGAGGCGCTCAATCGGGTCGGTGCCCAGGATCTGCTGGACAACCGGATGCAGAAACTCTCCGGTGGCGAGATGCAGCGGGTGCTGCTGGCCCGCGCCCTGCTGGTCAAACCCGAGCTGCTGGTGCTGGACGAGCCGGTGCAAGGGGTGGACATCAACGGCCAGATCGAGCTCTACGCCCTCATCAGCCAGCTGGCCGCCGAGTTCAACTGCGCCGTGCTGATGGTCTCCCACGACCTGCACCTGGTGATGGCCAGCACCCACGAGGTGATCTGCCTCAATCGCCACGTCTGCTGCCACGGCGAGCCACAGAGCGTGGCCCGCCACCCGGAATTTGCCCGCCTGTTCGGGCGACCGGAGCGGGAGGTGCTGGCGGTCTATACCCACCATCACCACTGCGATGGCGAACACCATCATCATGAACCGCAGGCTCCCGTCATCCGCCTGCCCTCTCGCAACAACTAGGATCTTCACGTGGACAGCTTTCTGTTATACGCCCTCGCGGCCGGACTCGGCATCGCCCTGCTGGCCGGGCCGCTGGGCAGCTTCGTGGTGTGGCGCAAGATGGCCTATTTTGGCGACACCCTCTCCCATGCCTGCCTCTTCGGCATTGCCCTCGGCATCCTGCTGCAGGTGGACCTCACCCTGGCGGTCGTGGTCTGCTGCCTCGCCATGGCGATGCTGCTGGTCATCATGAGCCGCAACCAGCAGGTGGCCACCGATACCCTGCTCGGCATTCTGGCCCACAGCGCCCTGTCGCTGGGTCTGGTCACCCTGAGCTTCATGGACAATGTGCGGGTGGATCTGATGGCCTACCTGTTTGGCGACCTGCTCTCGGTGCAGCCCATGGACCTGATCTGGATCTACGGCGGCGGCGCCCTGGTGCTGCTCACCCTGTGGCGGCTCTGGGATCCCCTGCTCTCCATGACCATCTCGGAAGAGCTGGCCCGGGTGGAAGGGGTGCGGGTGGATGTGCTGCGCTGCGTGCTGATGCTGCTGATAGGCCTGGTCATCGCCGTGGCCATGAAGTTCGTCGGGGCGCTCATCATCACCTCCTTGCTGATCATTCCCGCCGCCACCGCCCGCCGCTTCAGCCAGACCCCGGAGCAGATGGCCGGCTTTGCCGCCCTGACAGGCTGTCTCGCCGTGCTGGGGGGCCTTGCCCTCTCCTGGTATCAGGACACCCCGGCCGGTCCCTCGGTCGTAGTCTGCGCCACCACCCTCTTTGTACTGAGCCAGTTCAAGCGCACCTGACCCGCTCCTGATGGCCCTGATCTCGCCAGAGCCATCAGGCCTCCCGAATCAGACACCTTCGTCGTGGGCTGCGCCGTCCATTCTGCATAGGGCGCCCAGCCCGTTCAGACGCGCCTGAGAGGCTCGTTTTCCCCGGGTCTCAGGCTCGCCTGCGACTCCTGCCACAGCCACTGACGCAACCGGCTGATGGCGGGTTCATGGGCGCGCGAGCGCTTGAAGACGAAATAGAAGTTGTCGCCGGTCTCGAGGGCGTGCAGGGGCAGCCGCACCAGACGCGGATCCTCCGGCTGCAACATGTAGTCATTGATGAGCGCCATTCCCTGGTCCCAGTTCGCCGCCTCCAGCGCGAGCAGGATATGGCTGAAATGGTGCACCCTCGCCTCGGGGGGAATGGTCAGCCCCCCCATTTCGGCCCAGCGCCGCCAATCTTCCCCCTTCTCGCGGTAGATAGCCTGGATGGAGAGCAGCGGCAACTGCCACAAGGTGGCGGGCCACTCCCCTTCCACCTGCTGCCACATCCGGCGACTGCATACCGGCATCAGCCGCTCCCGATAGAGCAGATCGTGCATGTAGCCCGGCCCTTCGGGGGAGACGGTGATGAAACCGTCCGCCACCCTGTCGGAGAGCTCGGGATCTTCCGCCACCATCTCCAGGCTGAGATCCAGCTCGGGATAGAGCTGACGCAGCCCGGCCAAGCGAGGGATCAGCCACTTCACCGCAAAGGAGCTGTAGACCGCGAGCCGCACACGCATCTCGCCTCCCCCGCGCAACTGCTCGCTGCTCTGGGCAATCTGGACCAGCCCGGCGGCGATCCCCTCGAAATAGATCTCCCCCTGGGGCGTCAGGGAGAGCAGCCGCCCCTGGCGCAGCAGCAGCCGCTCCCCCAGAAAATCCTCCAGCAGACGGATCTGGTGACTGACCGCACTCTGGCTGACATTGAGCTCCAGGGCGGCGCGGGAAAAACTCAGCAGGCGGGCAACCACCTCGAAATATTGAACGGCGCGCAGGGGGGGTAGCTTCATTATCCAAATTTCTCATGCGTGATGATTTTTTATCATTTTACTGGATAACAGACCGCGGGCTACCCTCCCCTCATCTGAATCTGGAGGTGGTATGAATGCAGTCGGGATAGGCATCCTCTATCTGGTGCTCGGCAACATGGTGGCGGTCTTCTCCGATGCCCTGGTCAAGGTGCTGGAGCCGGACCAGCCCATTTTCCAGTTTGTCTTTTTCCGCCAGCTCTCCGCGGCCCTGCTGCTCGCCCCCTGGCTGCTCTGGTCCTGGCGGCGCAACCCGCCGGTAGCCCTCAAGTGGCATCTGCTGCGGGCCCACATCTGGGCCGTCGGCGTCTGCCTGATGGTGGTCGCCCTCACCCGGCTGCCGCTCGCCACCGCCAACGCCCTCTTCTATGCCGCCCCGCTGCTGATGGTGCCGCTCGCGGTCTGGCTGGCGGGGGAGGCACTCTCGCGCCAGAAGGTGCTGACGGCGCTGCTCGGCTTCGTCGGGGTGCTCATCGTGCTGCGCCCGACCGAGGTAAACTGGGCCGCCCTGGCGGCGCTCGGGGTGGCGCTCTCCCTGGCGGTCAACAACCTGCTGATCAAGCGCATCCCGCTCCAGCAGCCCATCGCCCAGACCCTGTTTTTCACCAATGTGCTGAGCATGCCCTTCATCCTGGCGCTGGCCTGGTGGGAAGGGGGCGAGTGGCAATGGCAGATGTGGTGGCCCGCCTTCGGCTCCTCGGCGCTCATCATGGTCTATGCAGGATTGTGCGTGATGGCCTATCGCAAGGCGGAGGCGAGCAAGATCGCCTCGGCGGAGTACACGGGATTGCTGATGGCGGTCGCCATCGGGGTGTGGCTGTTTGACGAGCAGCCCGGCCTGCCGCTGCTGCTCGGGTGCCTGTGCATCATACTGCCGCTCATTGCCATGGCCCGCAAACCCAAGCCCCAGGCCGAACCGGCACTCTAGGAGAAGAGGTTTATCCCAGCAGTGGGGCGACCCTCTGTTGCAGGTGGGGCACCACCTCCTGCTCGAACCAGGGGTTCTTCTTGAGCCAGAGGGTGTTGCGGGGCGAGGGGTGTGGCAGCGGCAACCAGGCCGGGCCATAGTCGGCCCAGCCTCTGACCGTCTCGGTGAGCGACCCCCTGGCCGCCTTGCCCAGATAATAGGCTTGTGCGTACTGGCCGATAAGCAGGGTCAGCTCGACCCGGGGCAGCAGCATCAGCACCTTGTCGTGCCAGGTGGGCGCGCACTCGGGCCTGGGAGGCAGATCCCCCGACTTGCCCCGGCCGGGGTAGCAGAGCCCCATGGGCATGATGGCGATGCGGGATTCATCGTAAAAGGTGGCCTTGTCCACCCCGAGCCACTGGCGCAAGCGATCCCCCGAAGGGTCGTCCCAGGGGATCCCGCTGGCATGGACCCGGGTGCCGGGAGCCTGGCCGATGATCAGCAGACGGGCGTGCTCGCTACCGCGGATCACCGGCCGCGGTCCCAGAGGCAGGTGGGCCTCGCACAGACGGCAGGCCCGGATCTGTTCAAACAGCGTGTCGAGTCGGTTCATGGCCGGATAGTAGCAGAGTTTTCTTCCCGCTCCCGCTTGTGAAAGTGTCAGCGGATACTTATTATGCAGCCGCCATTGTTTAGTTTAATAAACGGAGAGAGATGAAGAACTGGATGGGCACCGGCAGCGCGGCCCTCTCATTCGTGCTGTGGGGCATGCTGCCCCTCTATTACCAGTTCATGCCCGAGATCAACATGTGGGAACTGCTCTCCCACCGGGTACTCTGGTCCGTGGTGCTGCTGGCCGGCCTGTTCCTGCTGCTCGGGCACCGGGTGCCCTGGGCGGCCCTGCGCGGCGAACCCCGCCAGCTCGGCCTCGTTCTGCTGGCCGGCCCCGTGATGTCCATCAGCTGGTGCATGTTCACCTGGTGCCTGACCACGGGCCAGGTGCTGGCCACCAGCCTCGCCTTCTTCATGACGCCCCTGTTCAACATCGCCTTTGCCGTCCTCTTCCTGCAAGAGAGGCTCACCCCGCAGAAGCATCTGGCGGTGGCCCTGGCACTGGCGGGGCTCGCCTACATGCTGTTCTCCTACGGCCAGCTGCCCTGGTTCTCCCTCATCATGGGGGCCAACTTCGCCCTCTACGGCCTCATCAAGAAGCAGGTGAGGCTGGACGCCGGCAGCAGCCTCTATCTCGAATCCCTGGTGCAGCTGCCCGTCGCCCTGATCATCATCGGCTGGCTCTCCCTGAGCGGCGCCAGCCAGTTTATGGCCGGTGACTGGACCGAGCGACTGCTGCTGATGGGCAGCGCCCCCGCCACCCTGCTGCCGGTCGGCCTGTTCTGCTACGCCGTGACGCGCACCCCCATGAGCACGGTGGGGCTGCTGCAATACATAGAGCCGAGCCTCGCCTTCCTGCTCGCCATCCTCTGGTTTGGCGAGATCCCGGATCCGGTGAAGTCGGTGGGCTTTGCCTTCGTCTGGGCCGGCCTGCTGGTCAGCCTGCTCCCCCTGCACCGACTCCGGCGCCAGCGGGCCAGCTGGCGAGCGTCATGACCGCCGCCCCGTCATCCCGCTGGTTTGTCTATCTGGTGCGCACCGGTGCTGGGGCGCTCTATGCGGGGATCAGCACGGATCCCGAGCGGCGCCTGCGCCAGCACCAGAGCGGCAAGGGGGCCAGAGCCCTGCGCGGCAAGGGGCCCCTCTCCCTGGTATGGCAGCAGGAGGTCCCCGGCAAACGCGAGGCGCTGCGCCTCGAGTACCGCCTCAAGCAGCAGAGCAAGGCGTTCAAGGAGCGCCTGGTACACGATCCGGCGTTGTGGCACGGCTGGAGCCTTTCCTGGCTTGCCACCCCGCACACCGACACAGTGTCGCCCCCATAAAAAGGGCCACTGCAAGCAGTGGCCAAGGAAGGATGCGAAATCAGGGAGGCTTAACGGTAGGTGTTCGACTGCTTGCGCCTGTTGCTGAGTAGCCAGCACACCACCAGCACCACCAGCAACCAGGGCGCCAGCTTGATGATGAGGGCAAACATGCCGGCCAGGGCGCCAAACAGCACGAAGACCCCGCTCACCAGCAGCATGGCCAGCACGGTGAATCCGGTCAGCGCCATGCCGATCAGCACCAGGATCAAGACGATAAATTCCAGCATGTTGTGCTCCTCACGGGCTTGCACTTGCCGACGGGGCGATCCGGAGATCACCCCAGCCAGCGTTGAAGTTCACGGCGGGGAGGCATGACGAGCACCCCCACCAGATAGAGCGCCAGGGCCAGCGGCGGCATCAGGATCAGGGCGAGCAGGGCCACCACCCGCACCGTCACTCTGGACACCCCCAGCCCTCTGGCAAGACCGGCGCAGACCCCGGTCAGCTTGCGATGGGCGAGATCCTTGGGCCAGGGTGTCATGGTTAGGCCTCCGCCTTGTGACCTTTCAGACGGGCCAGTTCCCGCTCAATCTCGTCGTTCAGCTCCAGCTCGCGGAACTGGGCCTCGAGGGACGGATTCTGTCCCAGGGTCGCCGCCTCCAGCTGGGCCTCCAGCTGATCGACCCGGTTCTGGAAGCCGTCGAAGCGGGCCACCAGCTCGTGCATGCGCTGGTTGTCCACCTGGGCACGGGCGCGGATGCGACTGTGGGCGGTCTGCTCGCGCAGGGTCAGCATCTTCTGCTTCTCCCGCGCCTCGGTCAGCTTGGCCGCCAGTCGCTCGCTGTCGGCGGTGAGCTGGGCCAGCACCTCGGCCACCCGCGCCTTGTCCTCTTCCAGCCGCTCGCACTGCTTCATCTCCGCCAGCTTCTCGGTGAGGGCGGCACGGGCCAGATCTTCGCGGCCCTTCTGGATGGCGAGTTCAGCCTTGGCTGCCCACTCCTGGATCTGGTTGCGCAGCGCCTGCTGATGGCGCTCCAGCTGTTTCTGTTCGGCGATGACGCGGGCGGCCTGGGTTCTCATCTCGACCTGGACCTGCTCCATCTCCTCGATCATCAGCCGCAGCATCTTCTCCGGCTCTTCGCTCTTGTCGAGCAGGCTGTGCAGGTTGGCATTGATCACGTCGGTCAGGCGGCTGAATACGCTCATGGTCTGGCTCCTTGTTGATGGGGTGTCACTCTCTTCCCATGACATTACAAGAGCCGTGCCAGAATATTTTTTCCTTTATTTACAATTAGATGAAAGTTAACGATGGATGTTCACCGGATACAGCGTGGTGAAAAAAACCAACAAGATGGTGATTTTCACCAATAAGAAAGGGAGCCAGCGGCTCCCTCTCTTCTCTGCAACCGGGCTCAGGCCGCCGGCCGATGGCCAAGCTTGCCATCCAGCTCCGCCAGCTTGGCTTCCATCTTCTCCCGGCAGGTGTCGGAGAGCTCGCGGATGCCGGCGGCGCCGTGCTCCTTGCTGCACACCGGGGCCATCACCTCCAGCAGCACCTCGCCGTTGTCCCAGCGGTTGAGATCGACCTGACCGAAGTAGCTGGAGCAGACGATGGGCACCACGGGCACCTCGGCCTGGACGGCAGTGTGGAAGGCCCCCGCCTTGAACGGCAGCAGACCACGCCCCTGGGAGCGGGTCCCCTCCGGGAACATCCAGATGGAGGTGCCGCGATGCTTGATGCGATCCACCACCTGGCCGATGGTGCCGATGGCGCGGGAGCGGTTGGAGCGGTCGATCAGCACGTTGCCGGAGAGCCAGAAGATGAGACCGAAGAAGGGGAGCCACAACAGGCTCTTCTTGCCCACCGCCACCACGCCGGGCTGCACGGCGCCGGTCACGGTGAAGATGTCGTAGTTGCTCTGGTGATTGCAGACATAGACCGCCGGCCCCACCGATTTGACCTCGTCGGCCACCGTCACCCGGACCTTGAGGCCGATCAGCGGGCAGACCGCATGATACATGCGGGCGAAGACATAGACGTTGTTCGGGTGGCGCGGGCGCACCAGACAAAGCAACAGGCCGAACAGGAACCAGAAGACGAGCAGCAGTGCCAGCAGCAGCACACGGGCAAGTTTGAGCATCGAACACCTCGGAATTTGACTCGGCGCAGTATACTGGTCCCCCTTTTAGCGAACAAGCGTTCGCCAGACAGAACCGACCAGCCCCGGACGCCACCGGCCACCCCGGCTTGCCCCACCCGCCATTGCCCGCTAGGATGTGGCCATCTTGATGAACGGGGCGAGCATGATTTTGCAACAACGCGCGGCGACACGACTCCTGCTGCTGGTCTGCCTGCTGGTGCTCAATTGCGCGGCCCAGCCGCTGGCCCGCCTCGCCCTGCTCGATCACGCCGTGAGTTGCCAGACCCTGCCCCAGTTCGCCTCAGCCGACGACCAGGCTGACAAGGGCACGCCCGCCAGTGTGCAGCCCAACAGCTGCCAGCTCAACGGCAAATGGCTGAGCGCCGCCAGTCTGCTGTGCGTGGAGCAACTCTTCTTCGCCATCGCCTTCGTGATTGCCCTGCTGGTGCCCCTGTCACGGCGCGCGCCGGCACTGCCTCCCCCCATCAATGTCTCGCCGCCGGAGCGGCGACTGTACCTCACCCTCTGCGTCTGGCGGGAATGAGTTCAGCCGCGCTTTTTCAGCCTGCTGTCACTCATTTTTTGCGAGACCCAACACATGTCGAATCTCTTCAAGGCGGCCCTGCTACTGGGCAGCCTGCTGTGGCAATCCAGCGGATTGGCCAGCGATACGGGGTGGCTCACCCGCCCCCAGAACAGTCACGCCAAGGTCAGGCTGCAAGCCGACCGCAGCGTCCCGGATCAAACCCGCATCCTGCTCGATGTCCAGCTGGCGTCAGGCTGGAAGACCTACTGGCACAGCCCGGGTGAAGGGGGCATTGCGCCCCAGATCCTGTGGGATGAGCCGGTCGGCGACTTCCAGTGGCACTGGCCCACGCCGCGCCCCTTCGAGGTGGCCGGGCTCAGCACCCAGGGCTATCAGGAGCAGGTACGCTTCCCCCTGAGCCTGGACTACCCGGCCGGGCAGCCGCTCAAGGGCACCTTGCGCCTCTCCACCTGCAGCAATGTCTGCATCCTGACCGACTACCCCTTCACCCTGGCGGCGGATGGGCAGGCGCCGGCCGGTTTCGACTTCGCCTGGGCCCGGGCCATGAGCACCCTGCCACAGACGCTGCCCGCCGACACCCGGGTCGAGCTCGGCTACCAGCACAACCTGCTGCAACTGCGGGCCGAGCGGGTCGAGGGGTGGCAGGAACCTGCGCTCTTCCTCGATGCGCTGGAGGGGGCCGAGTTCGGCAAGCCCGCGCTCGAGGTAAGCGGCAACACCCTGATTGCCCGGGTGCCGGTCAGCGATGGCTGGCAGGGGGATGCCCCAGACTTGCGCGGTCAATCCCTCGGCCTGCTGCTCACCAGCGGCGAGCAGGCCTGGCAGACCCGCGCCACCATCGCCGATCCCCTCGCCCTGCCGGCCCCGGAGCAGCCACTTCTCTGGCTGCTGGGGGCAGCACTGCTCGGCGGTCTCATCCTCAACCTGATGCCCTGCGTGCTGCCGGTGCTGGCTCTGAAACTCGGCACCGTGTTGCAGCAGCGGGAGCGCGAACAAGGAGGCGTGCGCAAGCAGTTCCTCGCCGCCAGCGCCGGGATAATCACCTCCTTCTGGGTGCTGGCGGCCATGAGCAGCCTGCTGCGCGCCACTCAAGGAGCCGTCGGCCGGGGGATCCAGTTCCAGAGCGCCGGTTTCATCGGCTTCATGGTGGCGGTGACCCTGCTGTTTTGCGCCAACCTGCTGGGCTTGTTCGAGATAAGGTTGCCCAGCAATCTCAGCACTCGCCTCGCCACCCGCAGCGGCAAGGGGCTCGGCGGTCACTTCCTGCAGGGGAGCTTCGCCACCCTGCTCGCGACCCCCTGCTCCGCCCCCTTCCTCGGCACCTCGGTGGCCTTTGCCCTGGCAGCGCCGCTCGGCCAGCTCTGGCTCATCTTCACGGCCCTCGGCCTTGGCATGAGCCTGCCCTGGCTGCTGGTGGCGGCCCTGCCGCGCCTCGCCCTCTGGCTGCCCAAACCGGGGCGCTGGATGGAGCGACTGCGCATCCTGCTCGGGCTGATGATGCTGGGCTCCAGCCTCTGGCTGGCGAGCCTGCTTGGCAACCATCTGGGCAGCACGACCACCGGCTGGCTGATGGCCGCCATGGTGCTGGGGCTGCTGATGGGCATCCTCTGGCGTTATGGCCTGCGCGGCTTCACGCTGGCCCTCTCCCTCTCGGCACTCATCGGCGGCGCCCTGCTGCTGGGGGGCGCCCTCACGGTGAAAGGGGGTGGCAGCGTCGATCGCATCGCCTGGCAGCCGCTCTCCGAACAGGCCATCGCCGACGCCCTGGCCCAGAACAAGCGGGTCTTCGTGGATGTCACCGCCGACTGGTGCGTCACCTGCAAGGCCAACAAATACAACGTGCTGCTGCGTGACGAGGTGCAGCGCGCCCTGTCGGCCCCGGACGTGTTAGCCCTTCGCGGCGACTGGAGCCGGCCGAGCGATGCCATCTCCGCCTTCCTGCGCCAGCGTGGCGCAGCCGCCGTTCCCTTCAACCAGATCTACGGGCCCGGTCTGCCGGAAGGAGAGGTCCTCTCTCCCCTGCTGGACAAGGCCGACTTGCTCGACAGCTTGCACAAGGCCGGCCTCGTTCAGGCCGATGCCACCCATTTCTAAGGAGAATGCCATGAGACTGCGAACCCTGACCCTCTGCACCGCCCTGGTCGCCGCCACCCTGGGCACCCCCACGCTGCACGCCGCCCCCTTCACCCCGGAGCAGGAGGCCCGCATCAAGGAGCTCATTCGCGAGACCCTGATCGCCAACCCCGGGATCCTCGACGAGGCAGCCGAATCCTGGGAGAAACAGAACGCCGCGACCCAGCAGGCCCAGATGGGTGACTTCATCAAGGGCAACCAGGATGTGCTGTTCAACAGCCCCACCAGCCCGCGCCTCGGCGCCAAGCATCCCAAACTGACCCTGGTGCTGTTCACCGACTACAACTGCCCCTACTGCAAGCAGTTCGACCCGGCAGTCGCCAAGCTGCTCGCGGCCTATCCGGACGATCTGGGGCTGGTGATCAAGCTGCTGCCGTTCAAGGGGCAGACCTCCGCCAAGGCAGCCCAGTACAGCCTGACCCTGTGGCAACAGGATCCTGCCCGCTTCCTCCCCCTGCACGACAAGCTGATGAGCAAGCAGGGGATGCTGACCGAGGCGGACATCAACAAGGCGCTGGCCGCCACCGACAACCTGACCCTCAAGCCCGCAGGCAAGGCCACTGAGGAGCTGCGCAACAGCCTGCGCATCGGCACCCTGCTCGGCGTGCAAGGCACCCCGGCGACCCTTATCGGCAACCAGCTGGTGCCGGGTGCCATTCCCTATGACGAGCTGGAGCAGCTGGTGAAAGCCGAGCTGGCCAAGCGGAGCTAAGCCATGGCCGAGGATGCAGGCATAAAGGCCCCCCGCTGGCGCCGCTGGGGCAAGGAGGCGCTCTGGCTGCTGCTGATGGCGCTCGTCATCACCACCCTGGTGGATCTGTGGCGCAGCCCCACCCTGCCGGCGGGGGCCATGGAGGCCCCCTTCACCCTGCAGGACGGCGCCACCACCACGCTGGCCGAGCAGAGCCGCGGCAAGCCCCTGCTGGTCTACTACTGGGCCAGCTGGTGCGGGGTGTGCCGCTTCACCACTCCCACGGTGGAGCAGCTCTGGCAGGAGGGTGAAAATGTGCTGACGGTGGCCCTGCGCTCCGGCAGCGATGAGCCGTTGCGCGCCGGGATGGCGAAGAAGGGGCTGACCTTCCCCACCCACAACGACGAGTCCGGGGATCTGGCCGCCCGCTGGCAGGTGGGGGTGACGCCAACCTTCCTCGTCATCAAGGATGGGGCTCTGGTGAGCAGCACCACCGGCTGGAGCAGCGCCTGGGGGCTCAGGTTGCGGCTGCTCTGGGCAAGCTGGTAGCCCCCTTCATGCCAGAGATGCAAAGAGCCCGGTATCGCTACCGGGCTCTTTTTCATCAGAGGGCTGACAACCCGCCCTATTGGGCGGCCTCCATCGCCCGCTTCTCCAGATTGGCCTTGATGTCGAGACGCTCAGACTCCCCGATCACCCCGTCACCGTTCTTGTCCAGGCGAGAGAAGAGCGCCTCCTGCCGCGCCATGAACTGGGCCCTGGTGGTCTCCCGCGACGGCTTGAGCTGGCTCATCCGCTCCGGGACCGGCTTGCCTGCCTGCTGCATCACGCCAGCCAGGTTGGCCTCTTTCTCGGCAACCGACAGCACGCCGTCACCGTTTTTGTCTTGCAGGGCAAAGCGCTGGGCGGCGCGCTCCATGAACTGGGCCCTGGTGACATCCCCCATCAGCGGCGAGACGGGCAATATGTCGCTGGCAGAGGCGGCACTGCCTGCCAGCGCGAGCACGAAAAACGCGGACTTGACCATGGCGATGACTCCTTGTGACGGCAGAATCCGGATGGTTCGGACAAGAGGGGGTCGGGCAACGCCGGGGCCTGCCGCCCCCCTCTGCCAGTGTAGCCCCGCCGCCATCTCGCACCGCCCGCTCTTTTCGTACAGAAAGACCGCACTTTCATGGCAGAGGCGCCGGCTTTCCGTTAAAATCTCCGGTTTTTGCCGAGCCTGGTTTGCCGACGTTGCGCCACCAGGTCGACACAGGATGAATTCCACCATGCCAGTGAGGCAGGATCCGTCATGAACAACTACTTCCGGGTGTTGGGCGTCAAGTCCAACGCCAGTGAAAACGACATCAAAAAAGCCTATCGACGGCTGTCGAACCAGTACCACCCCGACAAGCTGCACGGGGCGAGCGAAGAAGAGAAAGAGCAGGCAGCCGCCCGGCTGCACCAGGTAAAGCAGGCCTATGAAGTGCTGTCCGATCCGAAACAGCGGGCCGCCTTTATCAAGGATTTCAACAACGTCATCGTGACCGATCCCGCTGCTGCCATGCAGGAGATGTGGGACCAGTTCTACCCCTGAGCCACCAGGCAAGAAGAGCGACTATGCAAAAAAAATGGGACCAGGCACGGCTCAAGGCCCTGCAAAGCGATGCCAGCGAGAACATCGAATCCTACCGGGATCAGGATGACCCCAAGGGGCTCGAGCAGTTCACCGACCAGATGAAGGCCCTGCTGCTGGCTGACATGAGCATGCTGGAGTTCATGCCCGAATACCTGCCGCTTGCCCTCTATGGCCGGGTGCAGTTCCCGCCCAAGGCCAAGTCGCAGTGGAACAAGTGGCTCGCCAGCGGCGAGCAGCCCTCCTGGGACGAGTTCAAGGTGAGCGTCGGTTTCAACAACGCCATCCTGCCGCTGGTCAAGGCGGTGCGGGCCCAGAGCGAAGATCAGCTGATGGAAGCCTGCGCCGTGCTGTTCCTGCTGGACAACCCGCTGCCGCGCGGCAGCCACCGCGGTGATGAGGACTATGAGCTGCGGGACGAAGAAGAGGAAGACGGGGAAGATGCCGACGCCGACTACCATGGCGGCAGTGACCGCTATGGTGATGACGACGGCGATCAGGACATGTACGACGAAGTCCGTTTCTAATTGGGGCAAGGCATGAGCAACAGTCTGATAGAAATTACCGCCATCGAGATCAAAGAGCTGGCCGTCATCGAGCCGAAGCAGGCCAGCGAGAAGTTCGAGCTGATCGCCAAGACCATGTCTGACGACCAGCTCGCAGAAGTGATTGAAAACATTGATATCGTTACCCTGACCCAGATCAACGGCCAGCACGACATCTCCTTCCCCTCCATCATCTCCGAGCTGATGACCCCGGAGCGGATCCGCGACATCGTCTGCCAGCAGCCGCTCTACTGGGAAGAGGCGATCAAGAACAACGCCGACGAGCTGCAGCAGCACACCTTCGACTTCCTCAACTACCTGATCCGCACCCAGGATAGCGAAGCCAAGCAGCGGGAGATCCTGGAATGCGTGGCCGAGGATTCGGCTGGCCTCTTCTACCTCGCCATCCCCTTTATCGAGTTCTATCGCGGCGATCGCTATGAAGAGGACGAAGGCTATCGCGACGTGCTGCACGCCGAAGAGGAAGATCTCGAAGAGTCCCTGCGCTACAGCGAGCGCCAGCAGGCCGAAGACAGCCACGACTACGCGCTGGACGACCCGCGCAGCCTCTTGATGCTCATTCGCGAGCTGGCCCCCGAGGTGGAAAAATCCATCAAGTCGCTGCTGCGCAACGAGCACTCCACCTGGGACGGCATCATCAACAAGTTTGCCGCCGAGCTGGTGATGCAGGCCAAAGAGAAGAACAAGGTCGAGGAAGACGAGTACGGCGACGTCGACGACATGTTCAGCTTTCTGGATTAAGGAGCCCATTCATGCAGTTAGTCATTCGCGATGCCAACCAGGGCCCCTTTCTGACCCAGGTGCTGCGCTTTGGCCGCGACAACGAACTCTTGAGTCAGCAGCAGCTCGCCGCCATCAAGGGCAAGGCGGTGCTGATGAGCCTCAAATTCGCCGACAAGTACTACAACAAGTACAAGATGCACCTGCTGGAGCAGGCCGCCCACGACGTCATCGGCGTGGTAAGCCTCGGTCTGCAGGAGCTCTCGGCGCGGGATCCGGCCAAGGCGCTGGCGCTGTTGCAGGCGCCGGAAGGCCCCATCAAGCCGTTCCAGAAGGGCTGGTCGATGCTCATTACCGTCAGCCCCAAGCAGGCTGGCAACAGCCTCTACGGTGACGTGGATGCGCGGCTCTTGGACAAGATCTCGAGCCCGCCCGATGTGGAGGAGTGGCAAGGGTGGCAGGAGTACGAGAAGGCGCTGACCGAGCACAACAAGAGCCGCCTGATGGCGCTCATCGACCAGCACTTCTTCGCCTGCGAGAGCGACCACCCCACCATGGAGGACAAGCTGGCCGAGGCGCTGCTCTACCGCATCCTCTGCGGCAAGGGCAGTGGCGCCGCCCCCCTCAGGGTGAAGCAGGATCTCAAGCGCAAACTGGCGCGGGAGATTGAGCTCGACGAGGGCTGGTATGACACCGACTACCTCGCCGCCCAGCTCGCCCTGATGCTAAGCGCGCTGCCTGCCGACATGGCCGCCGCCCTGCGTCAGGAGCTGAGCCCCGGCTTTGTGCCCAACCTGCTCCATACCCTCGGCTTTGTGCGCCAGTACCAGCTGCTGCAAAAAGAGAATGCCTCGCCGGAGAAGCTCGACAACATGGAGATGCGCGCCGGGATCCGCCACCCCCTGCTCGGCTGGCCCCTCTACCACGACTTCTGATGACGGGCTTTCCCCTTCACCCTGTCCCAACGCCCGGCTTGCCGGGCGTTGTCATCTTTGCAGCTCGCAGATGGCGGCGCCGACCCTATCGGGCAATGGTCCACATGGCGCTTTGCATCCCGGTCTCCCGAAAATCGATCACCACGGGATAGTCGTTGCCACAGCCCGTCACCGTCCAGCGCTCCTGCCAATGGCGACTGCCCGGCTCCCCCTCGGGAAGTTGCAGCACCACGGGCACGAAGCGCTCCGGCGCGTCACACCCCTTGGTGGCCACCCAGGATGCGACCCCCACCATGGCATCCCGGATCAGCTGCTGATTGGCCAGGGTACCTTCCTGCACGGGTTCACTCGGGCTGGCCTCGGCCTGGCACACCAGGGGGAAAAGCAACAGCAGGGCACAGGGTCTCATCACACCTCCAGAGGGGTCAGTCAAAAAGTGGTTCGTTCGGGGCTTTCATCATGACCCGAAACGGCGCCAGACAGAAGAGGCCACCAGAGGGAAGCTGGCGCAGGATCCGGGGTGCGTTGGCTTGCAAGCAAGGCGGACTACCTCCTAAGCGTCATTGGCCCACATTTTGTCAGGGATATAATGACTCCCCCATACAAGCCGCCGGGGAACGAGCCGTGAGCAGAAAGCCGGACCGCATGACCGCCATGCAGCAGATCATCGACGCCGTGAAGGCGGAATTTCCGCTCTATCAACCGGATACCTTCAAATGCGGGCCGGACAACACCTGCATCGGCTGCCCCAAGAAGCTGATGGAGCTGGTGGATACGGACCTCTGCTACTGGCAATATCAGATCGATCGCGGCATCCCGCCCAGCTTCGACGAGCTCAACCGCTTCGGCAAGATGTGCAAAAATATCCGCCGGGCCCTGGTGCGCAATGGCCGCATTCCCGCCTGATGAGAAGCAATATGCTGTCTTCATCGGTTTTTTTTGATGGTTTTATCCACCAGAATGAATCACCACCTTATTTAATGGCTAGGTTCGCCTTATTCACCGCCTATCGTGCTGATGGCCGACGCAGTTTCATTGCCCCAAGGAGCACAATATGACTCAGGAAAGCATCCAGACCCGCTACACGCTGGATCCCGCCCTTGCCAGCGCCACCGAGCTGGAGCAAGCCATCTCCCGGGCCATCGGGGCCAACAAGCAGGACTTCTTCCCCCTGCTGGAGCGGCTGGTGGACGTGGGGGACAGCCGGGTCAAACTCAGTCAGAAAGATCCGCTGCGGGTGCTGGGAGTAGAACTCGACGAGGCTCGCACCGGCGGCACTGCCAGCCTCAGCTACGAATCCAACTTTTCCGAGAGCTGTCGCCTTATCGACGAATATGACCAGCACCAGACCAGCGTGGCCTTTCGCCTCGACGGGGATCAGCTGATATTCGACCTTGAGTTGCCCATTGCCTGGAACGTCGACAACTAGGGCCACTCCCCGCCTTCGCCCTGCCCATCACAAGAAAGGAGCCTTGCCGGCTCCTTTGTCACTGACTCACCGCATCGCCCGGCTCATCCCGCCCTCTGCGTCACTCCTCAGGTGAGGTAGTTCAGGTGAGGTAGTAACGCCACGACCGGACCGGCTCGGCGTAACCGACCCGGATACAGAAGGGCGCCAGCTCGTGATTGGCCTGCTCCAGACTGAGGGTCTGGTGGGCATCCTGCTCGCACCACTGCACGAACTCGCCGCTGTTGAAGCTGTAGTGATCCCCGTGAAAGACTCCGTGGGCCTCGATCAGTCCGATGGCTTTGTCGATCTCCATGATTGGCCTCCTGGCACTGTGCTGCTCCCTTCAAGCTTAGCGAGCGGGGAGGCGTAGGGTCGATTAGCGAAGCGTAATCGTCCACACCGTTGGCCCCGTGGTGATTGGAATAAAGGGAGATAAGAGGGTGGCAGCGGGACAGTGGAAGCCGGTTTTCGCGAACGTCTGATTATGCTGTGCTAATCAAACCTACGGCCCTCTATATACCTATAAAAAGATGGACACACTTGATTTTTCTAAAGATGATGAGTTTCATCATTACATTCACTACTATAAATTAACTTTCCATTTAATATTTTTACGCGATGCATATAAATTACGAGGAGGTTATATGTTTGGATCTCTGAAAGCTCTTGCTGGCATAAAGTTAGCGGAAAGTTTTATTGACAATTGTGTGAGGGATAAAGTTCCTTATCCAGAAGTCGGCTCTATTGTATACTGTGACCTTGCATTTGGGCATGCAGAGCACTCTGGGATATATGTCGGAGGAAACGAGATCATCCACTTAAATAAAAAAGGTTGGATTGAATATGTAACCCCGCAAGAATTTATATATGGAACTACGGCAATAAGTATCTATACATCATGTCGAAATGGCCGAGCAATCGGAGATAAATATGCTGCCGATAATGCGCGGCGATTCGAAAAGAATGTATCTGTAAAAAGCTACAATGTATTACTTGATAACTGCCACATGTTTTCATCCGCTTGTATTTCAGGAATAATGGATAATAGCGATTCGTTTTTATGGATGTTAAAACATACTGCAGAAAATGAATTGTTGGCCAATGAGTGGCGAGTTTGGGATACATTGCCAAAATACGGGGCATTAGCACACTCTAAGTCAACAGGAGAATTTCATTATTCTTGGGGTGCAGGTTCAACTGAACAGGCAAAGCGCTTGGCATTAAAAAATGCATCTGATGATTCAGAAATCATCTGTTGGACTGGTGGAAGCAAGTGGATTGCCGTTGCAGCAAATGAAATAAATTTTGGCTGGGATTATGATAAGTCTAAGAAAGAAGCTTGCGAAAAGGCTAGAAAAGCATGTGGCGATAATGATGCAAGAGTTATATTGTGTTACTCAACAGAAGATGGTTTCAATTATGAGCCATCATGAAGTGTTCGTTTTTCGACCAAAGCGGTAGTTACCAAAAAACCACCAAATATAAAGGGCGCTTTCGCGCCCTTTATATTTATTACCCTTCCTGATTTTCCCCGGCTACCGGCTCGGCGCCCGCGACGGTTTCAATCTCGATACGATCGACCCGCTGCAGACCGCGGGGCAGCTTGGCACCGCGGCGACCGCGCTCGCCGCGGTAGTAGTCGAGATCGGACGGCTTGAGGGTCAGCTTGCGCTTGCCGGCAAAGAGAGTCACCGACTGGCCTTGCGGGATAACGGCGGCCATCACCACAAACTCCTCCCGCGCCTTCACGCGCGCCGACGGGATGCTGATCAGCTTGTTGCCCTTGCCCTTGCCGAGCACCGGCAGGGTATTGAGCGGGAACAACAGCATGCGCCCCTCGTTGGAAATGGCCATGCAGAGATCGGTGTCCGGCGCGCCTATCCTCTGGGGCGCCATGACGATGCCCCCTTCCGGCACAGTGAGCAGCGCCTTGCCGTTCTTGTTCTTACCGATCAGGTCGTCGTATTTGCAGACGAAGCCGTAACCGGCGTCGCTCGCGATCAGGTACGGCTCGCCCTCGTTACCCATCACCAGATGGCGCACCTCTTCACCGGCCCCCAGCGCGAAGCGGCCGGTGAGCGGTTCGCCCTGACTGCGGGCGGACGGCAAGGTGTGGGCCTCCAGGGAATAGGTGCGCCCCAGGGTGGAGAGGAATACCGCCTGCTGGTTGCTGCGGCCATGGGCGTGGGCGAGGTAGTTGTCCCCCGCCTTGTAGGAGAGGCCCTCCACATCCACGTCGTGCCCCTTGGCGGCGCGCACCCAGCCCTTGTCGGAGAGGATCACGGTCACCGGCTCACTCGGGGTGAGCTCCTTCTCGGTCAGGGCCACGGCGGTGGCGCGCTCCACCAGCGGGGTGCGGCGATCGTCGCCGTACTTCTCGGCATCCGCCAGGATCTCTTTCTTGAGCAATGTGCTGAGACGGCGCTCGGAACCCAGGATCAGTTCCAGCTTGTCGCGCTCTTCCGCCAGTTCATTCTGCTCGGCACGCAGCTTGAACTCTTCGAGCTTGGCCAGGTGGCGCAGTTTGAGCTCGAGGATCGCCTCGGCCTGGGTCTCGCTGATATTGAAACGCTCCATCATCACCCGGCCCGGCTCCTCCTCGGTGCGGATGATCTCGATCACCTCGTCGATGTTGAGGTAGGCAATGAGCAAGCCTTCGAGGATGTGCAGGCGCGCCAGCACCTTGTCGAGGCGATACTGCAGGCGGCGGCGCACCGTCTCACGACGGAAACTCAGCCACTCGGTGAGGATGGTCTTGAGGTCTTTCACCTGGGGCCGGTTGTCCAGACCCAGGATGTTGAGGTTGACCCGGTAGTTCTTCTCCAAGTCAGTGGTGGCGAACAGGTGGGCCATCAGCCCCTCTACGTCCACCCGGTTGGAGCGCGGCACGATCACCAGACGGGTCGGGTTCTCGTGGTCCGATTCATCCCGCAGATCGGTCACCATGGGCAGCTTCTTGGCCACCATCTGGGCGGCAATCTGCTCCATGATCTTGGCGCCTGAAGCCTGATGAGGTAGCGCCGTGATGACGATGTCGCCATCTTCTTCACTCCAGACCGCCCGCTGTTTGATGGAGCCCTTGCCGGTTTCGTAGATTTTGCGGATGTCGCCCTGCGGCGTGATGATCTCGGCATTGGTCGGGTAATCCGGCCCCTGCACATGGGCCATCAGGGCATCCAGGCTGGCATTGGGGTTATCCAGCAGCTCCACGCAGGCGTGGGCCACTTCCCGCGCGTTGTGGGGCGGGATATCGGTCGCCATCCCCACCGCGATGCCGGTCACCCCGTTGAGCAGGATGTGGGGCAGGCGGGCGGGCAGCACCACGGGTTCTTTCATGGTGCCGTCGAAGTTCGGCGTCCACTCCACCGTGCCCTGGCCGAGCTCGGAGAGCAGCAGCTCGGAGAAGCGCGACAGCCGCGCCTCGGTGTAACGCATGGCGGCGAAGGATTTGGGATCGTCCGGTGCCCCCCAGTTGCCCTGACCGTCCACCAGCGGGTAGCGGTAGGAGAAGGGCTGGGCCATCAGCACCATGGCTTCGTAACAGGCGCTGTCGCCGTGGGGGTGGTACTTGCCCAGCACGTCACCCACGGTACGGGCGGACTTCTTGTGCTTGGACAGCGCCGACAGCCCCAGCTCGCTCATGGCGTAGATGATGCGCCGCTGCACGGGCTTGAGGCCGTCGCCGATATGCGGCAGGGCCCGATCCATGATGACGTACATGGAGTAGTTCAAGTAAGCCTGTTCGGTAAAGGTGCGCATTGGCTGGCGCTCTACCCCGTCCAGACTGAGCTCGATAGCATCACTCATGTGATTATCTCTTTCGGTTCGGGAGCCGCCACAGGGCGACTCCGGCTAAATGCTTGCTGGCCCTGTCCGGGCCAGCCGACGGCTTAGATGATGGCGAGGTTGCCCTTCTCTTCCAGCCATTCGCGGCGATCACCGGCGCGCTTCTTGGCCAGCAGCATGTCCATCAGTTGCAGGGTCTCGTCCCCATCTTCCCCTTCTGCCCCCCCTTCCGCGCCCATGGTGAGCTGCACCAGACGGCGGGTGTTGGGATCCATGGTGGTTTCCCGCAACTGCTTGGGGTTCATCTCACCCAGCCCCTTGAATCGGGTCACCATCACCTTGCCCTTCTTCTTCTCGGCTTCGACCCGTTGCAGCACGCCGTTCTTCTCGTCTTCGTCGAGGGCGTAGTAGACCTCCTTGCCGATATCGATCCGGTAGAGCGGCGGCATGGCTACATAGACGTGGCCCTTCTCCACCAGCGCGCGGAAGTGCTTCACGAACAGGGCGCAGAGCAGGGTGGCGATGTGCAAACCGTCCGAGTCCGCATCCGCCAGGATGCACACCTTGCCGTAGCGCAGGCCACTGAGGTCGTTGGAGTCGGGGTCGAGCCCGATGGCGACCGAGATGTCGTGCACCTCCTGGGAGGCGAGCACCTGACCGGCCTCCACCTCCCAGGTGTTCAGGATCTTGCCGCGCAGGGGCATGATGGCCTGAAACTCCCGATCCCGCGCCTGCTTGGCACTGCCCCCCGCGGAGTCACCCTCTACCAGGAAGAGCTCCCCCTGCATGGGGTCGGCGCAGCCGCAATCGGTGAGCTTGCCGGGCAGCGCCGGGCCCTGGGTTATCTTCTTGCGCACCACCGTCTTGGCGGCGCGCATCCGGCGCTGGGCGCTGGAGATGCAGAGCTCCGCCAGCTGTTCGGCCAGCTCGGTGTTGCTGTTCAGATACAGGCTAAAGGCATCCTTCACCACGCCGGAGACGAAGGCCGAGCTCTGGCGGGAGGAGAGCCGCTCCTTGGTCTGGCCGGCGAACTGTGGATCCTGCATCTTGATGGAGAGGATGTAGGCACAGCGATCCCAGATATCCTCCGGGGTCAGCTTGACCCCGCGCGGCAAAAGGTTGCGGAACTCGCAGAACTCGCGCATGGCGTCGAGCAGGCCCTGACGCAGGCCGTTGACGTGGGTGCCACCGAGCGCCGTGGGAATGAGGTTCACATAGGATTCGGCGAGGCACTCGCCCCCTTCCGGCAACCAGCACAGGGCCCAGTCCACCGCCGACTGCTCGGAGCTGAAAGAGCCGACGAAGGGCTGCTCCGGCAGGCAGGTGAATTGCTTGACCGCGTCGATGAGGTAATCCTTGAGGCCGTCTTCGTAGCACCACTCCAGCTTGATGCCGGTGTTCTTGTCGAGGAACTTGATGGTGAGGCCGGGACAGAGCACGGCCTTGGCCTTGAGCAGGTGCTCGAGTTTCGAGACCGAGAAGCGGGGCGAGTCGAAATAGCTCGGCTGGGGCCAGAAGCGCACCCGGGTGCCGGTGTTGCGACGCCCGCAGGTGCCTGTGATGGTCAGATCAGACACCTTCTCGCCCCGCTCGAAGGCGATGTCATAGACCTGTCCGTCCCGGCGCACTGTCACCTCGACCCTATCGGAGAGGGCGTTCACCACCGAGATCCCCACCCCGTGCAGACCGCCGGAGAACTGGTAGTTCTTGTTGGAGAACTTGCCGCCCGCATGCAGCTTGCAGAGGATCAGCTCCACGCCGGAGACCCCTTCCTCCGGGTGGATGTCCACCGGCATGCCGCGACCGTCGTCGATCACCTCGAGGGACTGATCCTCGTGCAGGATCACCTCCAGATTGCGGGCGTGACCCGCCAGCGCCTCATCGACGCTGTTGTCGATGACCTCCTGGCCGAGGTGATTGGGCCGGGTGGTGTCGGTGTACATGCCGGGGCGGCGACGCACCGGTTCAAGGCCATTGAGGACCTCAATGGCATCCGCATTGTATTGAGTGGACATGGAGGGCCTTGCGAATTGACGTTTGGGGGGAATCTTACTCGCTGGGAGGGCCTGGGACAAATGGGGCGCTCGCAAAGGGTGATCCAGAGGGGCTCCGGCCTCCCCGCCCGGGATCAGGCGGGTTCCCCGGGCAGGGCCTGCACAAGCTGGGAGAGGGAGCAGTGGAGTCGCCACACCAGCCCCGCCAGAGCCCGGGCCGCCGGGTCTGCATGTTCCCCCAGCCCCTGGCTGATGCGGTCCAGCTCCGCCAGGGTGCGCCCCAGGGTCTCGTGCTGCACGCCCCCTTCGGTCAGAATGCCTTTCAGGCAGCGCAGACAGCCGTCCCGCACCAGATAGAGGGCCGGATCCCGGCTGCGCCAGAACCTGAGCTGCCAGACGATATGGCTGCAATTGAGCAGCACCACGCCCCAGCGCAGTACCCAGAGCCGGGCCCCCTGATCCTGACTCTGGCTGAGCTGGCTCACCGCGTGATAGACCCGGGATTCAAACTCCCCCTCGCTCTGATGCGGGGCCGGGGCCAGCTGTTCCACGAAATCCCGCCGCAGACGGTGCATCAGGCGGCGGCTCTTGCGCCGATCCGAGCTGGGCCTCAGGAGCTGGAACGCCAGCCCTGCACTCATCACCCCCAGTGCCTGGGCAAGGCTGCTGTTGACGAAGGCGAGGTAGTCGTAGCTCGGCGGATTGGTGATGGCGAGGAAGGAGCCGAGCAGCACGATGAGCTGGCCCCAGAGCGCCGCCCCCTGGGGTCGCTGCAATTTCAGCAGTTGCAGGGTGATGAGAGCGGGGAACAGCAGGGCGCAGAAGATCCAGAAGTCGTCGATGCGGATCATCAGCCCGAACTTGACCCCGAAGCAGATAAAGCTGAGCAGCACAATGGCCTTGAGCATGGTCTGGGCCCCCTTGGCCGGGGCCGGGGTGGCGGAATAGAGCACGCAGCAGATGGCGAGCAGGGTCAGGGCCGCGGCGCCCGCATCCCACTGGGTGTGGATCCAGAAGGTGCAGCCCAGCATCACGCAGAGGAAGGTACGCCCCCCGTTGTAGGCCGCCTCCAGGCCGTCGGTGTGGCTGGTCAGAGAGCTGTGGCGCGGCGGCGCCGGCCACTCCTGGCCATCGTGGCGGGCCAGCCTTTCCAGCCAGCGCTGACACTCCAGGTAGCTCCAGCAGAAGTGGCGCAGCCGCAGCCAGAAGGCCTGACAGCGATAATCGTCCCCCGAACGGGCCACGAAGGGCGCCATCAGGCGGGCGATGCGCAGCTTGTCGCAGCCCCCCTGTCCCAGCTCCCGCAGCACGGCGGCCAGCATGGGGGCCGGGTCGACTGCGTCCTCTGGCCAATGTTGCAGCATGCGGCGCAGCCCCGAGATGAGGCTGACCATCCTCAGCTGGCGATGGAGCAGATAGTTCAGCAACTGGTTGTGGCGGCGCAGGCGGTGGTGGCTCCAGACTGCCTGGATGCGCAGCACGTTCAGGGTGAGGATCTGACCGATCACCCCCTCGTGGGCGGTGCGCACATCGGCGCCCGTCTCCCCGAGCCAGAGCAGTTGGGCATGTTCCAGCAGCCGGGTCTGGCTCTTGCCAAGGGAGTCCAGCAGAGTCTCGCCATCGGAGACACTCGGCAGGATCATCATCATCAGGCCGCCGCAGAGGATGCCGACGATCACCTCGCTCACCCGGGCCTGGGCGATGTCGAAGATATGTTGCAGGTCGGTCAGGTTGACGCAGGAGAAGGCGATGATGGCGGCGGTATAGCCCGCCAGGGCGAAACCGTAGGAGACGTTGTTCTGATGGTGGTTGGATATGTAGGTGCACCCCCCCAGCCAGAGGGCGATAAGCAGGCTGAAGAGCCAGGGATCACCGATGCCAAGGCCGGTGATCATCACCGCCGCCATGGCGCCGATGAGGCTGCCCACCACCCGCCCCAGGCTCTTGCTGATGACGCCCCCCACGGTGGGAAAGCTCACCACGGCGGCGGAGGTCATGGCCCAGTAGGGAGAGTCGAGTTGCAGCACGAACGCCAGCCAGAGCGACAGGCACATGGCCAGAGCATTGCGCAGGGCGTAGCGCCACTGTCCGCCGTTGGCCTTGCCCCAGGGGGTCTGGCGCCAGAGCGAGGGGATCACTCTAGTCCCCTATGGTGATGGTACAGGTCGTGCCCGCGATCAAGACCAGATCCGGGGGAATCGCCAGCAGCCTGATCCGCACCGGCACCCGCTGGGCCAGGCGCACCCAGGGCACGTTCGGCTTGACGTCGAGCAGCAGCCCCTCGCTGCCTTCCAGGCTCTGATCGTGAATGGCGCGCCCTATGCTTTCCACCTCCCCCCTGAGTACCCGATCCCCGCTGTAGAGCACCACCTCGGCCGGTTTGCCGGGGGCGATGTGCCTGAGCTTGGTCTCTTCGAAATAGCCCTGCACATAGAAGGAGTGGGTGTCTATCAGGGCCACCAGGGGCACCCCGGCGGTGGCGTAGTTGCCGACCCTGGCCTGCAGGTTGGTGATGTAGCCGTCGCTCGCAGCATGGACCTCGGTCCGGGCAAGGGACCATCTGGCCTGCTCCAGATTGGCTTGGGCCACCTCATAGGCCGCCTTCATCGCCTGGGCATTGAGCCTGGATTCATCCACCGCCTCGGCGGAGATGACGGTGCGGGAGAGGCTCTGGCGACGGTTCGCCTCGTGCTCCGCCTTGTCGAGATCCGACCTGGCCTTGGCCAGGGCCGCGCTGGCGTTGTCCAGCGCGATGCGATAGGGCTCGGGATCCAGGGTGAAGAGCAGTTCCCCCGCCTTCACCAGCTGGTTGTCCTTGACCCCTATCCTGACGATCTTGCCCGACACCTGGGGCGTGATGCTGACCAGCTCGGCCCTCACCTTGCCATCCCGGGTCCAGGGACCCTGCATGTAGTCGTTCCACAGCCACCAGAGCGACACCAGCGCCAGGGCAAAGACCAGCAGGGTGGAGAAGTATTTGAGGGTCGCAAGGGGTGATTTAGCCATGTAGCAATATCCATAGGGCGCCGCTGACGGCGAGGATGAAGAGGGAGAGATCCATCAGCAGGGGGTGCCAAACCTCGCCGCCGTAGAGCCAGTCCCGCAGCAGATGGTGCAGCGGCAGCCAGCCCAGCAGGCCGAGCAGCACGGCCTTGAACAGGGGCGGAAAGTAGAGAGAGGCCCCGAGGATCAGATCCGGCAGCGCTGAAGCAGTCGTCACGGGTGTGCCCCCTGTTGGCAGAGATGGAATGAAGAGAGAGGCCGGGGTCCGCCGGGAGACGGACAGGGCAAGGTTAACACAGCCATTGCGGGGGCTACACAGGCAGATGACCCCCTGAGGTGTCGTCACGGGAGTGGCACGGCAACACCTCGCCCGTCCTCCCCGCCACCCGTCGGGGCAGTCACCTCGCGTTCAATCGGCCACGGTATCTGCCGGGTGATGCACCCCGTCGCGGGTCGGCACCTCTCCCAGATCGAACGGGTTGACCCCCTCCAGACAGGCGAGGTTGTAGCCATATTCCGCCGGATTGGATCGGCGCTGGTGATGGGTGTAGATGCCGCAGACGCTGCAGAAGTAGTGTTTCGCGGTGCGGGTGTTGAACTGGTAGCAGCGAAGCGCCGCCTCCCCTTGCAGGATGCGGATGCCGGAGAGCGGCACCGAGGCGACGATGGCCCCTCGCCGCCGACAGAAGGAGCAGTCGCAGCGGCGCGGATCCACCACGCCATCCGGCAGGGTCAGCTCCAGCACCACGGCGCCGCAGTGGCAGCTTGCCTTGTGTTTCTTCTGGATGGGGGTATTGCCGATGCGTGTGATCATGCTGCCTCCTTGCCGCAGTGTCAGGCTGCGAACCGGTTAATCGAACAGGGTATCCCCCCGCCCCTGCGACAGATGGTCATGCAGGGTGCGCAACTGGGACGCAACCACCCGGTGGCGGGAGAGTTCGGGCAAGGCGTCGATGGGGAAGTACCCCGCCCCTTTGGTTTCATCGGTGTCGGTAAGCAGAGCGCCGCCCGTCACCTCGCACAGGAAGAAGGCCTTGTGGGCATGGGGCAGCTGCGGGGGATGGGGATGCTTGAGCTTGTCGAACAACGCCAGCAGCTGCACCGCCCGACAGACGAGGCCGGTCTCCTCCACCACTTCGCGCACCACGGCGTCCGCAGGCGAATCGCCGATGTCGCACCAGCCCCCCGGCAGAGTCCAGCAACCGTCACTGCGCTCCTGCACCAGCAGGACATGGCCCGCGTCGTTCTGAATGAAGGCCCGCACATCGAGCTTGGGGGTGGGATAGCCGCTGTCGAGGGCAATCCAGTCGCCGATGGCGTCGGGGGCCAGCTCGCTCTGGCTGGCGATGAGCGTCACCGTGGCCGCTCGCAGCGCCTCGAAGCGGGCGATGTCGAAGGGATCGCGGGAATAGGTGAGCCCCGCCTGGGCCGTGGCCAGCACCTGTTCGAGGAAGGCGGCCAACGGCGGCTGCACGGCTAGAGCCCGAGGAAACGGACGATTTGGGCGGGGTAGCGCTCGAAGCCTGTGAAGGCGTGATCGCCGCCGCACTCCAGGGAGAGACGGGCAAAGCGGTATTCGTCCAGCGCCTTGCGATAGTCGAGCACCTCGTCCTCCTGCTGTTGCAGCACCCAGAGCCGCTCGGGAGCAGTCACCGGCACCGCCAGCGCTCTCAGCTCGTCCATGTGTCCGGGCAACAGTTCATAGCGTTCGCCGCTGTAGGGGTTGGTCTGGGGGCCGAGGTAGTCGCAGAGCAGCTCGTGGGGGCGCACCGCCGGGTTGATGAGGGCGGCGCGGCAACCGTATCGCTCGCTGACCCGGGTCGCCATAAAGCCACCGAGGGAGCTGCCCACGGCGCCCAGTCGCAGGGCGCTGCCGTGGCGGGCCTTCAGGTCGGCGATGGCCTGCTCGATGGCAGCCCAGGCGGCCGCCGGGGTGTTGGGCTGGGCCGGGATCACCACCTCGATATCGGGCCTGTTCTCTGCCACCCAGGCCGCCATCTGCTGCGCCTTGGCCGAGCCGGGGGATGAATTGAAACCGTGCAGATAGAGCAGGACGGGCTTCATGGCAACGCCTCAGTAACCGGTGGCATTGGGGTCGGGCACGAACTGCCCCAGCGGCAGGCGCCACACCTGGCTCGCCACCCGGCCATCCGGGTGCAGGGTGAGATAGCGCCAGCCCGGGCCGGATTCGTCCAGTGCGAAACCGTCGGAGAGCGGCTTGAACTGGATGCAGGTAGAGGGGCTGGCGATGAGCCGCACTCCGTGGTGCACCTCGTCAAACTCCTGATGGACGTGGCCGAACAGGATGGTCTTCTGCTGCGGGTGGCGGGCCAGCACGGCGAACAGGTCGTCGGCATTCTTGAGGTTGTGCTGATCCAGCCAGGCGCAGCCCACCGGCACCGCCTGATGGTGCAGGGCGATGAGGGCATGGCGCTCGGGATGCTGGCGCAGGGCCTGATCCAGGGCCGCCAGCTGGTGATCCCCCAGCACCCCGTGGGGTTTGCCGCGCACCTGGGTATCCAGCAGGATCACCTGCCAGTGATCCCCCACCAGTTGCTTGGCCTCGCTGATGCCGGCCGCATGGAGGTATTCGGTCATCAGGGGGCCGTCGTCGTGGTTGCCGGGCAACCAGTAGATGGGGCGAGCCAGGGGCGCCATCATGGAGGCGAAGCGCTGGTAGGACTCCGGGCTGTGATCCTGGGAAAGATCCCCGGTGGCGAGGATGAGATCGAACGGGTGCTCGTTGGCCTGCACCCGCTCCAGCACGGCGGCCAGACTCTGCGCCGTGGGCACGGCCAGCAGCCGCCCCTCGGCACTGGCGAAGAGATGGGTATCGGTAATCTGTAACAGGCGCACACTGCCGTCCGGCGCCTGAGGTAGCTCTGTTTCCAAAATCACGCTTCTTTTTTATGGGTTCGACTAGAGGATGTTAATCAGGCTGGTGCCGTGTTTGAGACAAAATCTCAACCAATCGGCCAAGAATAGATTTACCTGCTCCTTTTCATCCCTGTGATGCATTTTTTGATTGGGATAATCATAACGTGGTTGCAACATTGAAATCTGTTGCGCCGCACACACTTCCGCCATTCGCACATCATGATACAAACGAATCTCTATCCGGGCTTGCAAGTAGCTCGGCAATTCGGGGTTGTGCTGGGCCAGGATCACCTGGCTGGTGAAGCGGCTCTCCTCGGTCACCGTGAGCTGGAACTGCAGGCCGTTGCCGACCTGATAGCGGCGCTCGGCACCCACGCTGCCACCGGGCGGCAACAGTTTCATCAGCGCCATGTAATTGACCTCGCAGGTACGCTGCAAGGACATCAAATCAGGCACATAGCGCTTCATCGGGCTCTGGACTAATGACATGTCGCGGCTCCCTCAATCAGGGTCCATGAAGGCTGGACCCACTGCACAGTGTTCCAGTCGGACACAGGGCACCTGACCCGGGTCTGAACGAGCGCCACCTCAGCGCCCCGCCAGCCAGCGTGCCCGCAGCTCGCCGTGATTCAGGGCCAGCCACTGCAGGGCGATGACGGAGGCGGCATTGTCGATGCGCCCCTCTTTGAGCCAGGCATAGGCCTGCTCGCGGCTCACCACGTGGACCCGGATGTCTTCCCCCTCTTCCGCCAGACCGTGGATCCCCTTGGCCTGACTGGCATCCACCTCGCCCACGAACACCTCGATGCGCTCGGTGCTGCCACCCGGGCTCACCAGATAGCTGATGGCGTGTTCGCAGCGTCCCACCTCGATCCCTGCCTCTTCCACCGCCTCGCGCCGCACCACTGCCTCGGCGGTCTCCCCTTCATCGATGATGCCGGCCACCAGCTCCAGCAGCCAGGGGGTGGCGCTGGTCTCCATGGCGCCGATGCGAAACTGCTCCACCAGCACGATCTCGTCCCGCACCGGATCATAAGGCAGCAGGGCGGCGGCATGGCCACGTTCGAACAGTTCCCGGACGATGGGGGCGTTCCAGCCACCGGCAAACAGCCTGTGTTGCAGGCGGTAGACATTCACCTTGAAGAAGCCATTATATCCAGCTGATTTTTCAATGATTTTCACATCATCGCTGGAGTAGTGGCAGGTTTGAGGCAAGGCTTGCTGTGACATTCGAGACTCCTGCCAGCTTGACTTGGCTTGGTTTGACCATAATATTCGGGGGCATGAATGAACATTCATTCACTCGCTCTCGCCGACGATGAGGGAAGGATTTTAGCAGCCACAGGGCATTTGGCTAGGCGCGTTGCCGAGAAAACTCGCCCCGGACCTTGACGTTTCCGCAGCTGGAAAAGAGACAGTTCGCAATGAAATCTGCTTATAGTAGAGTGGTTAAGCTGAAATCAAGCTTGGTCGGTGACAATCCCCCCTTCATCCAGCGGACAGCTTTGGGTTGATACAAAAGGTTAAAACTATCATATGAAAAGAACACTCTTGTCAGTCATGGTGATGCTGGGTGTGAGCGGCGCCGCTCATGCCGAAAACCTGCTCGATATTTACCAACAGGCCCAGATCAAGGACACCCAGCTGCTGGAATCCAAGGCCAAGCGGGACCAGGCCTTCGAGAAGATCAACGAATCCCGTGCAGCCCTGCTGCCCCAGATCAACCTGGGCGCCGGCCTGAACTACCTGCAAAACAAGAACGACACCATGACCAACACGGGCGCTACCGGCTCCGTGACCCTGGATCAATCCATCTACCGTCGCAGCAACTGGGTCAACCTGGATCTGACCGAGAAGAGCGCCACCCAGTCCGACGTGGCCTACAACCTCGAGTACCAGAACCTGATGCTGCGTACCGCCCAGGCCTACTTCGACGTGCTCAAGGCCATGGATACCCTGGAATTCGTGCGTGCCAACAAGACCGCGGTCGAGCGTCAGCTTGAACAGACCCAGCAGCGCTTCGAAGTGGGCCTGACCGCCATCACCGACGTGCACGAGGCCGAGGCCGAGCGCGATCAGGCGCTGGCGGACGAGATCAATGCCGAGAACACCCTGGACAACAGCTACGAGAGCCTGCGCGAGCTGACCGGTATCGACCACCGTCAACTGGACGTGCTCAACACCGATCGCTTCAGCCCGCAGAAGACCGCGTTCAACTCCGACAAGTGGCTGGAACTGGCCCTGGACAAGAACCTGGAGCTGCACAGCGCCCGCATCGGCAAGGACATCGCCAAGGAGCAGATCGATCTGGCCAAGACCGGTCATGAACCGACCCTGGATCTGGGCGCCGGCCTGAACGCCGGTTACAACGATTACAAGGACGAGATCCGCAACCCCGAGAGCAACAGCAATCAGGGCAACATCGGCCTGAACTTCAAGCTGCCCATCTACACCGGCGGGGCCACCACCTCCCAGGTCAAGCAGGCACAGTTCAACTACGTGGCCGCCAGCGAACAGCTCGAACGCAGCTTCCGCTCGGTACAGAGCACGGTCCGCTCTTCCTACAACAACGTGAACGCCAGCATCGGCTCGGTCCGCGCCTACAGCCAGTCCGTCATCTCCGCCGACAGCGCCCTGAAGGCGACCGAGGCCGGTTACGAGGTGGGCACCCGCACCATCGTCGACGTGCTGGACTCCACCCGCAAGCTGTATCAGGCCAAGCAGAAGCTCTCCGAGGCCCGCTACAACTACATCCTCAGCATCCTCTCCCTCAAGCAGGCCGCCGGCATCCTGGAGCAGAAGGATCTGGAAGAGGTGAACCAGGGTCTGATGCCCGCCGCCCAGGTCACCAAGAAGTCCTGAGCCAGGCGCACACCATGAGAAAAGGCGACCCA